>CAYFOT010000003.1:57395-72353 GCA_964344825.1 uncultured Actinomyces sp. | reverse complement strand
GGGCGAGGGCGAGGGCGTTGGCGAGAGCGCCGCAGACGCGGGCGCCGTGACACGCGTTGCCTCCGTGGCCGGGAAGGCCTCCTGCGGCACCGGCCAAGTGTACGACGGGTTCTGCGTTACTGGCAGTGAGATCCACTCAGTCAAGGAAGGACCTTTCGTTAGGGGTGCGCCTATGCACCATTCTGGGCGGCGCGTACAGTGTGCCGTTGGAGCAGGCGGATCACAGAATACGATACCGGGAGTAGGGCGACCTCGAACACCATCTTGTACGCGAACCCAACCAGCGCATAGTTCCAGAAGTTGCCACCCACTAAGACGCCGTAGAACGCGACGGTGCAGAAAATGAGGGTGTCCGCGGCCTCTCCGACAACCGAGGAGCCCAGGAGCCGCACCCACAGGCGCCGGGGCCCGAAGTGCTTCTTGATCTGAACCAGGACATAGGCGTTCAGCAGCTGCCCCACCAGGTAGGCGACCAGGGAGGCCGCGACGATGCGTGGGACGAAACCGAGGACGGCCTCGAACGCCTCCTGGTTCGCATAGTCCGCGGCTGGGGGCAGGAGCTGAACGACGTAGAACACCAAGGCAGCCAGCAGTGAGGCCCCGAAGCCCAACAGGATCACCAGGCGCGCCTTCGCGAACCCGTAGATCTCCGCCAGCACGTCCCCCAGGACATAGGTAAACGGAAACAGCACGGCGCCACCGTCGAAGATGAGGGTGAGGGGACCAAGGGTGAGTCCGAAGAGTTTGGTTGCGGCGACGTTGGAGATCAGAAGTAGCGCGACGAACGATACTGCGATGATAACGAATGGGTCGACCGCGGATCCTGCTGCGCCTGAAGTTGGGGTCGTCTGTGGCCCCGAGGGCGCGCCGCCCCTGGAATTCGGTGCGTTTGGGGGCGCTGGATCTGGATGCATAGGTGTGCTAGACGTGTTTTCTTCCGGACTCACCACTCCATTGTGCCTTCTCCGGGCGGTGGTGGCTCGGGGGTGACCAAGACGTCCTCGCCATGACCCATCTGTCGAGGGCGGCTCCGATAGAATCTCTTGGTGATTAGCGTCCAAGATTTTGACCTGCGCATTGGCGCCCGTGAACTGATTAACCCGGTTTCCTTCAGTGTCGGACCGGGTGCGAAAGTTGGGCTGGTGGGGCGCAACGGGGCCGGGAAAACCACGATGATGCGGCTGCTGGCAGGGGTCGCGGATGAGGGCGCAGCGGAGTTCAACGGGAAGATCAAGACGACCGGTGCGGTTGGATACCTGCCGCAAGACACGTCTGAGGGCGACCTGGGGCAGACGGCGCATGAGCGCATTATTTCCGTCAGGGGAATCGACGCGCTTTTGGCGCGGATCCAGAAGGCGGAGCGGGAAATGTCTACCGCTACGGGCGCCAAGCAGATCAAGGCGATGGAACGCTACGTGCGGTTGGACCAAGAGTTCACCCAGAAGGGTGGGTGGGCCGCGAATGCTCAGGCCGCCCAGATCGCTGCGGCACTGAAGCTGGATGAGCGCATACTGGCCCAGCCCCTCAACACTCTCTCCGGTGGGCAACGCCGACGCGTGGAGTTGGCGCGCGTTCTTTTCTCTGAGGCACAGACGCTGTTGCTGGATGAGCCTACAAACCACCTAGACCATGACTCCATAATCTGGCTGCGTGACTGGTTGAAGGCGTACCCGGGCGCGCTGCTCGTGATTTCGCATGACGTGAACCTGGTACGTGAGGTCGTGAACCAGGTGTTTTACCTGGACGCGAACCGCGCGGAGCTGGAGATTTACAGGATGGGTTGGGATGCCTATCTGAAGACGAGGGCGGATGATGAGCGCCGGCGCCGTAAGGAACGTCAGAACGCTTTGCGTAAGGCGGAGGTCCTTGAAGCTCAGGGTGAGAAGATGCGCGCCAAAGCCACCAAAGCCGTTGCTGCGCAGCAGATGCTGCGGCGCGCTGCTGAACTGCGTGAGGCCGCGGGTGTTGAGAGGTCCAAGGAGAAGGTCGCGCGGTTGCGCTTCCCCGATCCCGCGCCTTGCGGGCGGGTACCACTGACCGCGTCCCACCTATCGAAGTCCTATGGTTCGCTGGAGGTCTTCACCGACGTGGACTTGGCGATCGACCGCGGAGCGAAAGTCGTCGTGCTGGGGGAGAACGGTGCGGGAAAGACGACTCTCCTTCGGATTCTGGCTGGCTTAGAGACTCCTGATCTTGGCGAAGTGGAGGCCGGCCATGGCCTGAAGCTAGGCTATTACGCGCAGGAACATGAGACGCTGGACCCAACCCGTACGGTCGAGGACAACATGCGTGCGGCCGCCCCGCAGTTGGACAACACGCAGCTCAGATCCGTTTTGGGGCAGTTCCTATTCGCGGCGGACGACATCACTAAGCCGGTTGCGGTCCTGTCAGGTGGGGAGAAGACACGTTTGGCGTTGGCGACCCTGGTGGTGTCTGCGGCGAACGTGCTGCTGCTGGATGAACCGACGAACAACCTTGACCCGGCCTCACGCGAAGAGGTTCTGGCAGCGCTGGATTCGTACGAGGGCGCTGTGGTTTTGGTAAGTCACGACCCGGGCGCAGTGGAAGCATTGCACCCTGAGCGGGTGCTGTTACTTCCCGACGCGGATGAGGACCTGTGGGATGACGACTACCTGGAGTTGGTTGAAGTTAGGTAGCCCGTAGCGAAACGCAGCCTCTCACTGGCGGGTGACGCCGGTGGATTTGGAGTTAAATCCGCCCTCGCCCCGCTCCTCTAGGAAGTCGGCCAACGCCTTAGTTTGCAGCGGGAACTTTCGATACTCCAGGTACCGCTCCAGTTCCACTTTGTGGTCGGCGCAGGTTAACCAGTTTTTCTGCCGTCCGAATGGCAGAGCCGGATTGGTCCACGTGATGGCGAACTCCGCCATGTTCTCACATCCCCTGGAGGAACAAACCAGCTCCTCCGGCCCCCGTCCGAGTGCCATCTGAGCCTCCTAAACCCTTGCCCGCCGAGGCAGGTGGCCGATGCCGATCTGAGCGCTTCACCTGCGTCTTCGTGTTTCCTGACCGAGAAACACTTCCATTCAACGGCTAGAGTGGTTGCATGTCAAAACACACACTGGTCTTGGTCCGTCATTGCAAAGCCTCCATGTCGTCTAGCGGGTCTGATATTGATAGGCCACTGTCGGGCGACGGAGTTGAACAAGCTGAGGAGCTCGGGCGTCAGTTGAAAGACATTGTGCGTTCACTGAGCGTTGTATTAGTGTCACCAGCGTTGCGGGCACGCCAGACATGGGATGGCATCGCGCGCGGAGCGGGCCTCACGGAAGGTGCCATGCCGCTGGTGAAGGTGGAGGACAAGATTTACGAGGGCGGTGCGATGGCCATCGTGGAGGTCGCCCGTTTGGGATCCACTGGCTACACGTCCATGGTTGTTGGGCATGAGCCGACGATTTCCTCTGCGGTGTCTTTGGTTGTCAAGGACGGAGAGGACGCCAAGGTCGCGTTCGGTATGTCCACGGGCACCGCGGCCGTTGTCGTCGCAGATAAGAACTGGCACGAATGGCACTCTCACGTGGGAACCCTGGTCGATCTGGTTCACGTTCCCGCCTAGGTGGGGGTGCCGCAAGTTAGACACTAGTGGCTAAAGGACGGGCGCGTTGGTGCCTGCGGTCCGAACGGACTAGCGGCCCAGTAGCGGGATGACTAGGTCAAGACGCGGGGTGGAAATATAGGAGGGAACTTCCTCCAGAACTGCGGGCTTAGCGCAGAATGCTATTCCCACGCCCGCTGCTTGGAGCATGGGGATGTCGTTGGCGCCGTCGCCAACAGCGACGGCGGTCTTTGGGTAGCCTCCCGACCACTCACGGAGCATGTCCACTTTCGCAGCAGCGTCAACGACCGGGCCCGTAACCCGGCCAGTGAGCACCCCGTCTTTCGTCTCCAGGTGGTTCGCCATCAGGTAGTCGATCCCTAACTCCTCCGCAAGGGGAGCAAGAACCTCCACGAATCCGCCCGACACGACCCCGAACTTCGCCCCTTGCTCATGCGTCCAATCGATTAGTTCCCTGGCGCCCGCAGTGACACGGAGCCGCTCCCGCACTTCGCTGAAGGTCGAGGTCGGCAAGCCTTTGAGTAGCGCCACTCTCCGGTGAAGCGAATGAGAGAAATCCAGTCCCCCCGCCATCGCAGACTCAGTTATCGCGCGGACCTCATCTCCGACGCCTGCCGCGTGCGCCAACTCATCAATGACCTCATTTTGGATCAAAGTGGAGTCACCGTCCGTCAAGACGAGGGAAGGTATGCCGGGCGAGGGCGGAGTGAACGTGGGCGGCAAGGTGGATTGGGCGACCAACCCGCCCTCGCCCCCATACACGAAAAGAGAAGCGGACCCGTCCGCCATCTTCAACTGAACGTCGAACTCTGTGGACCAGTCCGCTTCACTTTTTGCCATGCCCCCAGCGTACCGGGGGTTGGCCTTCTACTTCGTTACGATGGTGTCCTTCGGGACGACCGTGATACCCGACTCCGTGACTGTGAAGCCACGCGCCTCATCGAGTTCCCTGTCGAAGCCGATCTGCGCGCCTTCTTCCACGACCACGTTCTTGTCCAAGATCGCGCGGGAAACGCGTGCGCGACGGCCAATCACCGTGTTGTTCATGATGACGGAGTCCGACACCTGAGCCCAAGAGTGGATTGTGACCTTCGGGGACATGATCGAATGCGACACTTCCGCACCGGAGATGATCACAGCTTGGGAGACAAGGGAGTCAACCGCGTGGCCCATCCTGGACCCCTGGTCGCCGTGGACGAACTTCGCCGGAGGTAGGGAGTCATCCTGTCCGGTGAGCAGCGGCCAGTCGTAGTTGTACATGTTGAAGACCGGGTGGATGCTGATCAGGTCCATGTTGGCGTCGTAGTAGGCATCAATGTTGCCGACGTCGCGCCAGTAGTCCTTATCGCGATCCGTGGATCCGGGGACAACGTTGTCGGTGAAGTCGTAGGCAGCGCACTCCCCGCGTTCCACGAAGTAGGGAATGATGTTTCCGCCCATGTCGTGCTTAGAATCTGGATTCGCTGCGTCGATGCGAAGGGCCTCAATGAGTTCCTTCGTGTTGAACACGTAGTTACCCATGGAAGCGAGGATCTTCGTGGGATCGTCGGGGAGTCCTTCTGCGTTCTTTGGCTTCTCCAAGAATTCTTCTACCACGCCGTCCTTGGCTTTGATAACGCCCAGCTGATCAGCCTCTTCTATCGGCTGACGGATACCTGCGACCGTCGCAGGCATGCCTGAGGCGATGTGGAAGTCAACCATCTGGCTGAAGTCCATGCGGTAGATGTTGTCAGCACCGGTGATGACGATGTAGTCGGGGCGCTCATCGTAAACGACGTTGAGCGACTGGTAGATCGCGTCCGCGCTTCCGAGGTACCAGTGAGGACCGCGGCGCTGCTGAGCGGGCATCGGTGCCACAAAGTTACCCAACAGACCTGACATGCGCCACGTACGGGCGATGTGTGTGTCCAATGAATGCGACTTGTACTGGGTTAGAACCACGATCTTGTAGTAACCCGAGTTTGCCATGTTTGAGAGGGAAAAATCGATGAGACGGTAGTTTCCGCCGAAGGGAACTGCGGGCTTTGCCCGGTCCACGGTGAGGGGCATAAGGCGCTTGCCTTCGCCGCCGGCCAACACAATTGCTAATACACGCTTCTTTGCCATGTGCCTAACTCTACAATTTTCAAGCGTGCCTGCGGGAGCTTCCAACTTGCAGAAGCTGTTACCTTGCAGACCATGATGTGTAACGAGGTGCGTGAGTGCCTGCGTGGGCGGAAGCGGGGAGAGGCCGAACAATAGCGACTGCTGCCCTATAGCGCAGTGGGTATGCTTGGGTGTGGCGGTTGGGCCAAAGATTTTGCCTTAGAGCGGACAGTAAGGACGGCAAAGATGCGCGTTGACCTGTTGACCAGAGAATATCCACCATTTGTTTACGGCGGTGCCGGTGTACACGTTGAGGAACTGGCGGCAGTTCTTCGAAACCTCGTAGATCTACACGTCGAATGCTTCGATGGGCCCCGTGTGGAGGGGGAGAAGGGCGGGGAACCAAACGTCAAGGGGTATGCGAACCTCCCCGAACTGAGTGATGCGAACGCTGCCATTCAGACGTTGGGCGTGAACCTAGAGATGGTTCAGGGTGTGGAAGGTGCGGACCTGGTCCACGCTCACACCTGGTACGCGTGCATGGCCGGCTATCTGTCGAAGCTTCTTTACGACATTCCTCTAGTCATCTCCGCCCACTCCTTGGAGCCTTTGCGTCCGTGGAAGGTGGAGCAGCTGGGCGGTGGATATCGCGTTTCCTCCTTTGCAGAGAAGACGGCGTACGACAATGCTGATGCGATCGTGGCGGTCTCCAATGGGATGAAGGAAGACATTCTTAAGGCCTACCCGGACGTGAAACCTGAAAAGGTCCACGTGATCCACAATGGGATTGACCTGTCGAAGTGGCATCGCCCAGAGGGCGCAGAGGCTGAGGCCAAGGCCCTGGAGATCCGCGCGAAGTACGGTATCGATGAAGACCGCTCAACAGTTGTGTTCGTGGGGCGCGTAACCCGCCAGAAGGGTCTCCCCGGATTCCTGCGTGCGTGTGAGCAGTTGCCGGAGAACGCGCAGATAGTTCTGCTGGCGGGTGCTCCCGACACAGCAGAGATTGCTGCTGAGGTGGAGGGGCTTGTCGCGAACCTACAGGCAAAGCGCACGGGCGTCATCAACATTCCCACCATGCTCCCGCACGAAGAGGTTGTGGCCATCCTGTCGGGCGCGGATGTGTTCGCTACGCCCTCGATCTATGAGCCACTTGGCATCGTGAACTTGGAAGCGATGTCGGTGGAGCTACCCGTGGTCGGCACCGCGACCGGCGGTATTCCGGACGTGATCGTTGATGGAGTTACGGGCTTCTTGGTGCCAATTGAGCAGGAGACCGACGGAACCGGCACGCCGCTGAACCCAGAGAAGTTTGAGGCCGACTTCGCGGCTAAGCTGACTGAGGTCTTGGAAAACCCCGAAATGGCCAAGAAGATGGGTAAGGCGGGGCTGGAGCGTGCTAGGGAGAAGTTCTCTTGGCAGGCAATCGGCGAAGAGACCGTAGAACTTTACAAGACACTAGTGAAGTAGGCGGATTCACCTCACATGCAGCCTTTGGTAGATCTTCAAGGGGTAGGGTTGGCGCGCGGTCGCACGACCATCGTTTCTGACGTCAATTTCAAGGTGAACCCAGGTGAACAATGGGTGATCTTGGGGCCCAATGGGGCCGGGAAGACGACGTTGGCTCGGCTTGTGTCCGCGCGCGACTACCCAACCACAGGAACCGCCAGTGTCCTTGGTGCCGACAGCTCTGGGGAGGAATCGACGTATATCGCTTCACGCATCGGCGTCGCGTCTTCCGATATTCGTGAGCGGGTGCTGGGGACCGACACCGTTTTGGACGTGGTGGTGTCTGCTGCATGGGGGCAAACGACGCGCTTCGATGAGGAATATGAAGACAGCGACAGGGCGCGCGCCCTCGACCTCCTTGCCGCTTTGGGCATGGCGGGGTTTGAGGGGCGCACGTTCGGGTCCTTGTCGGAAGGGGAGAAGCAGCGGGTTTCCATTGCTCGCGCCCTGATGGCGGACCCGGAGATTGTCATACTTGACGAACCGACTGCTGGCTTGGATTTGGGTGCGCGCGAAACACTGCTCCTGGCTCTGTCGGAAATAATGGCGGATACAAAGGCGCCCTCGATCATCTTGATCACCCATGAGATAGAGGAGATCGCACCCGGTTTCACGCACACGCTACTTATGAAGGACGGTCACGTGACCGCCGCGGGACCCATCGGAGAGGTCCTCACTTCACAGAACCTGTCCGAAGTATTCGGTCTGCCACTGGAAGTGAGTAGTGAAGACGGACGGTGGTGGGCGCGGGCTACGCGTCGCTAGATAGGGTGCCCTCCACCGTACGGTAAAGTGTCCTTGCGCATACGTTGCGTAGGTGGAGGGCCTCATGGGCTGGTTAATTTGGGTCGGAGCTGCGCTGGTTCTTGGGATCGTTGAGCTCCTGACGGTAGATCTTTTCTTCCTTACGTTAGGTCTGGCGGCGTTGGCTGGCGGAATTGCGGGGCTACTTGGCGCCTCCGTCCTCGTCCAGTTCATCGTTTTCGGGGTTGCGTCTGTACTTATGCTCCTGTTCGTCCGTCCGTGGGCAAGGGGGCTGCTGGAGAAGTCAACACCCGACATCGCGACTAACGCGCAGGGGTTGGTTGGAAAGCACGCGATTGTGACTGCGCCGCTCGTGGGAAGCGATGGTCGCGTGCGTCTTGAAGGTGGTATTTGGTCTGCGCGCAGTGCTGACTCGACTGTTTTCCCAGTCGGCAGCCAGGTGACTGTTGTGCGGATTGATGGGGCAACCGCAGTGGTTGGTCCCTATTTTGATCACGTCCCCGTCCCGCCGGACACAGAGCCGACGGGCAACTGAAGGGAAGTCTTGTAGATGACTTGGCTAATATTGCTCATCCTTGCGATCCTCTTGATCGCTATCGTTGTGGTGCGCTCCATTCGCGTGGTGCCGCAGTCACGGGCGTTGGTGGTGGAACGGCTTGGAAAGTTCCACTCGGTCATGTATGCGGGCCTGCACGTCCTGATTCCGTTCGTGGACCGTGTTGCTGCGCGGGTGGACTTGCGTGAACAGGTGACTTCGTTTGAGCCCCAACCTGTGATCACCGCTGACAACGTGGTGGTTTCCATTGACTCAGTCATCTACTACCAAGTGAATGACCCGATGGCCGCGACTTATGAGATCGCGAACTACATCAAGGCGATTGAACAGTTGACCATCACGACATTGCGTAACGTCATTGGTTCCATGGATTTGGAGCAGACACTGACAAGCCGCGATGATATCAATGCCCAGTTGCGCGGGGTTTTGGATGAGGCGACAGGAAAGTGGGGCATTCGCATCAACCGTGTGGAGCTCAAGTCCATTGACCCGCCCCCAACTATCCAGCAGGCCATGGAGCAGCAGCTGCGGGCTGACCGTGACAAGCGCGCTGCTATCTTGCAGGCCGAGGGCGTTCGGCAGTCCCAGATTCTGCGGGCGGAAGGAGAGAAGCAGTCCGCTATTCTCCAGGCGCAGGGCGACGCTGAGGCAGCCGTGACGCGTGCGAATGGTGAAGCACAAGCCATCGACACAGTCTTCACCGCGATCCACCAAGGTGGCCCCACGCCGGATCTGCTTTCCTATGAGTACCTGCGCGTGCTGCCCAGCATCGCCAACGGAAACGCGTCCAAGGTCTGGGTCCTCCCAACGGAGTTGACTGCAGCCTTGAACGCGATCTCCGACGGGTTTTCCGGAAAGGATGCCGCTAAGTAGCCTTAGAGCACTTTGGAGAAGAACTCACGGGTCCGCTCTTCCTGGGGATTATCAATTACCTGGGAGGGCGGACCTTGTTCTACGATCACACCGTCGTCCATGAACACGACGTGGTCTCCGACTTTGCGGGCGAACCCAACCTCATGCGTCACGACGACCATGGTCATACCCGACTGGGCAAGGTCTTGGATGACTGCCAGCACCTCACCGACAAGTTCGGGGTCGAGGGCGGAAGTGGGCTCATCAAACAGCATTAGCTCCGGCTCCATGGCCATGGCGCGCGCGATTGCTACGCGCTGCTGTTGGCCGCCTGACAACTCACTTGGATAGTGGTCCGCACGGTCTGCAAGGCCCACGCGTTCGAGCAGCGCTTTGGCCTGCACAACGGCTTTCGCCTTCGGAACTTTTCTGACGTTCACCGGCGCTTCTGTGATGTTCTGCAGTGCGGTCCGGTGGGGGAACAAGTTGAAGCGCTGAAAAACCATGCCAATGCGGGAACGCTGACGTGCGATGGCCTTATCGGGAAGGCGGTACAGGATCTCCTTGCCGTCTTTCTCTTTTGATCGCAAACCCATTAGTTCTCCGTCAACCCAGATGCGGCCGGCGGAGATGGTTTCCAACTCATTGATGCACCGCAGCAGGGTGGATTTCCCCGACCCGGAGGGGCCAAGTAGCACACAGACTTCCCCGGGCATTACCGTAAGATCGACGCCTTTCAGGACGTGGAGATCCCCGAAGAACTTGTGCACATCACGCACTTCGACCATTGGTGTCACTTGTTGCGTATCGCTCATGGTGTCACGTCCAAGAAGAGGTTTTGTTGGCCGGGGTCGGTTTCTTCAATTGACTTCTCTCTCGCGTCCGGCTTCTTCTTGCCGGTCTCAAAGTCGAAGCCACGACCGTAGTAGGCCTCAATGTAGTGCTGTACGACCATGAGGATTGAAGTGATAACCAAGTACCAGATAGCCGCGCAAATCAGCAGTGGGATTGGTGCGAAGAGCCTTTGGCCCACGTGGGACGCTGCGTAGGTGAGTTCCAGGGTGAACGGGATAGCCGACACCAAGGAAGTCGTCTTCAGCATGGAGATGGTCTCATTGCCCAGCGGCGGAACAATCACGCGCATCGCCTGGGGAAGGATGATCCTTGCCATGATCTGCGCGCGGGACATTCCAAGTGCCTCTGCGGCCTCCCATTGGCCTTTGTCCACGGAGTTTATGCCGGCGCGAATGATCTCTGCCAGATACGCGCCCTCGTTGAATCCCAGACCCAGTACTGCCATCCAAAGGGGCGTGATCAGGGTGATGGTGTTGAACTGGATGAACTCATACCCGAAGGGAATCCCGAAAGAGAGTTGCGGGTACAGCACGGGAAGGAGCGACCAGAAAATCAGCTGGGTGTATACCGGGGTTCCCCGGAAAAACCAGATGTAGAAGGTCGCCACGTACTTCAGGACGGGGTTCGTAGACTGGCGCATGACGGCCATCGTGATGGCGAGGGCGGTGCCCAACACCATTGCGCCAATGGTGAGTAGGAGAGTGTAGGCGACCCCGACCATGATGGTTTTGGAGAAGATCCACTGGCTGACCAAATGCCACTGGAAGTTCGGGTTGGTTATTAGTGCATTGATGGCCATGGCCACCAACACTGCGACGATGGCTGCACCTAACCAGCGGCCCGGCCGGGGGACCGGCCGGGCGTGGATAAGCTCAACCTGATTGGCTGGAGCTGTCATCTATATGTCTTCCTAGACCGAAGGGTTGACCTTCGCCTGTGTCAGTGCGGACCCTTCAGCGCCATAAGCGGAGAGGATCTGGTCAAGGTAGCCTTCGTCCATCAGGTACTGCATGGCTGCCTGAACTGCTGCGGTTAGTTGCTCATCGTCTTTTGCAACCGCAATGCCCTGAGGCGCGGACTCAATGACGTCTCCGACCTGTTCGATACCGCCGTTTGACTGCACGGACGCGTATCCGATTACAGGTGCATCCGCGAACGTGGCGTCGTACTGTCCGCCGATCACCTTAGTGGTGATGTCTGACTGCAGCGAGTGCGGCTTTACGTCGATCGGCTTCTTACCCTCTTCAACGCACTTCGCAGACAGTTCGTCAGCGTATTCCTGCTGGAAGGTGCCCGTCTGCACGCCGACGGTGAATCCACACGGATCCTCCGGGGTGAAGCCCTTGGGGTTGCCCGCTGCCACACCGTAGGCTGAGCCGACTTCCAGGTAGGAGATCATGTTGACCTGCTCCATACGCTCAGCGGTGATGGTGAATGAGGATGCACCCAGGTCGAACTTTGTGCCCAGCGCGGGAATAATAGTTGGGAACTCAGCCGTCTTCGTTTGTCCTGTTGCCAGTCCCATGACCGCGGCCAGAGCCTTCACAATGTCAACGTCGTAACCAACTGGGGTCTGCCCGTCGTCCGCCAGGAATTCTCCGGGCGGGTAGTCTGTCGAGGCTCCGTTTGTTAGCTGATCTGCCGTGACAAGGGTGTCCGGAACCATCGCCGCGATGTCTGAAACTGGGTCGATTGTGGCAACGTCGAACGCTACCGCTTCCTCTGCGGCCTCCGACTGCGCCTCCGCGTTTTCCTCTGGCGCCTTCGATGTGCCGGGGTCTGAGCAGGCCCCTAAGGCCAAAGCCGCCACCGCAGCGGCGCCTGCAAAAGTCATTATCTTGCGCATTACATGCCTCCGATGTCTTCGTGTCGCACATAAGTATGCACGTAGACGAATAGTATTCACTAAAGAGTCTCATCATTTGGGTGTGGGATGAAAGACAGGCAGAGGAAAGGGCCCCGGCGTCATAGCCGAGGCCCGAATGCAAGAGGTTAGCCGCGCATAGCCTTGCGGTTGGCCCTTGTATTGTATGGGTCGACACCCTTGGGGATTGGTATTGACGTATTTCCGAGGGCGGCCAAACGGTTCGCAACCGCGGGCACTTCCTGCTTGGTGAGGACTTTCTTTAATCCCCGCAGTTTCCCGTTGAGCTTGGTGAGCGGCACCTGTCCTTCGTCGTGGCCGACCTCTATGAATATGACGGGCACGTTCGAAATAGCCCGTGACATGCGCCGTTTCTCATTGATCATCATCTGACGCACGCGCGATGTTGGGCCCTCAGAGATTAGGACGATGCCGGGGCGCCCGACTAAGCGCCAAACGACGTCCTGGCTGCGGTTCGCTGCGATGGGCTCTTCTTCGACTACCCAGCCCCTCTTGATCTGGGAAATGACCGCGTAGACGGATCCGACACGTCCGTCCAACTGCCGGTACATGGCCGGACGGATCAGATATGCCAGCAACACCATATCCAGGGTGATCGCGAGCATCACTGCTGTGATGGGCAGGAACACAGGTCGATGCCACAGAATACCGAAGAGAACGCCCAACGCGATTAATACGATGGGTATTGCGATCAGCGCGATGGTGATCCAAGAGAACGTCCTCTTAACCACCTTGTATGCGTCAATAAGCGTGTGATACCACCGCTGTTTTCTTGGAGCAGGGGTGCTCTGTTTGTCTTTTTTAGCCATGATGAAGCCAATCTTACAAGGTCGTTAGTCGGTTGAGGGCACCTTGTTGCGGCCTGCACGCAACAGGGTCCAGATGCCGATGAGTGTGACGAGGACGGTGGAGGCAGCCGCGAACATAAACGTGGGGTGGGAGCCGCCTGCGTTCGCCAAATTGCCGCCGACGCCCGCCCCCAGCGAGACACCAATCGTTACGGAAGAGGACATCAATGTCATCGCAACGGCGATCCCGCCTTCGGGTGCACGCTGCTCGGCCAGCGTGAAAGCTGTCACCAGTGTTGGCCCCACGAAGAATCCAGCCATGAAGAGCCAGAAAGCGGTTGCGGGTAGGGAGTGCGCGAAGGACGCCGCGACCGTTGCGCCACCCAGCGCCAAACTGAACGTGATGAACCGCCACGCGAGCGTGAAGGCAGTGGGAAGAACCACGACCAGGAGCGCCATAGCTGCGGAAGAAATCCCCATAGCGGCGTAGGTGAGCCCCGCTGCATTCGGAATCCCAAGCTCCTCAGCACGTTCGGTGACGCCCGCCTGACTGGACCCAAAGAACGTGCCGATTGCAATCAACGCGATTATGGCGGGCAGGACAGCTGAGATGACCTTGTAGATCGGCGGGTGGATCCTGCCTTCCGCCGCCTTGACCGCCGTTGGAGTGCTCTTTGGCGCACGAAGAGCGAAAGGTATACCAGCGAGGACCAGCAGCGCGAATGATAGGAGCAGCGGTGCGCTCGGTGCGGCCGCCGTCGCCGCGATGCCGACGAGGGCGGGGCCGAGGACGAAAACGACCTCGTCCATCATGGACTCATAGGAAAACGCCGCGGTGAGGACGCGCGGAGTGGGTTGCATTCCGACCCAGCGCGCACGCGTGAACGACCCGATCGGGGAGTTTGTTGCCCCGGCCACCACCGCCAACAGATATAGCAGCGGGCCATTCAGGCCAGAGGACGCCGCCCAAAATAGCCCCAAGATTGCGGTCGCGTTTAGTGGGATCAATGTGAGGAGGACACGGCGTTGGCCCCACACGTCTGCGCTGCGCCCAATGAGGGGTGAGCAGGCTGCGACAGCTATTGAGAAGAGTGCCGTAACCATGCCGCCGACTGCAATGTCTTGTGTTGACGCGGTGAAGGCGGTCATCAGGCCCAGTGGGAGCATGGCATATGGTGCGCGTGCAAGTGCCGCGGCAATCAGTTGGTGCCAGCCGAATGCTGGTGGTAGGTCCTTGTAGTCGCGCAGTGCGCGAAACGGGTTGGTAGACAAGACTGTCCTTGATTTTTCGGGTTCCCTCAGGGGCCCTGATTGGGGGCGCAGTAGGGAGCATCCGTGGATGCTTTGGACAGTGTAGTTGCTCAGATCGAGGGCGTGGAGGGGGCAAGTCCGTGGAACTGCTCTCCAATTCGGGCTGATTCGGGCATTTCTTGTCGTGGCTCTGGCGCAATCCACAGGTTGAGGGAATGAGGGAAGACAGCACGCGCCGCTTGAAAGAGACTCTGAAGCACTGTTGTTGAGGTGGGGGCCTTGGGAAGGCTACGCACGAAAGGGAGGCGACATGCATCTTGGGACGATGGAGCGCGAACGGGTGGCGTATGCCGTGACCGTGGAGGGAGTTGTTTGGCAGTACTCGGGTGTTAACGGTGAGCCTAGGGTTCTGCGTTTCCCCACCGTTGAGGTTGGCTGCGACGCAGAAGAATCGTGGTGTGCATTGGCACAGTTAGCCCACGTGGGGATCACATTGACGGCCCCGCCTATAGATGGGTTCGCTGTGACCCAATCCCGCGGGCCGCGGATAGGTCGAAAGGCATTGCGCAAGGAGGCGCCTGTGGTGACCGTGGAGCTGGCGAAAATTGACCTGGTGGAGGAAGGGAGCGACTTCTTGGTTCAGCCGCTCTTGGAGCTTCCTGCGTCGGTTCCGAGCGGGTGGGGGAATGATGAGGCACGCGCCGTTGAGGAATGGCTGGTGGCCGGACTGATGGGAGCAGGGTTAAGCGTGAACGGGTTCGGGACCGGTATTTCTTATGCCGTCTTCGCCCCCGGGTCTCCCGCACGCGCGATGCGCGGGTCGGAGGGTGTTGGGGAG
>CAYFOT010000003.1:0-57295 GCA_964344825.1 uncultured Actinomyces sp. | reverse complement strand
ATGGGCCCCGATCTTGAGGTGGATGAGGGGCCGTTAAGACTGGAAACGCTGGATCCGGGGCTTGATTATTCCCAGTTAAGCGTCGATACCATGGAGGTGCCGCAGCTTTTCGCGCGGATCACGCGCCGCCGGCGGGGTACCCGGGGCACTCACCGTAGGAGACAGCCAATCTGGGGGTAACTCTGATGGTCTTGCCGGTGGCGTCGCGACAGAAAATGGGCGCTTAGTGGGGGTAGCTGTCGGATAGCAAAGGCCCCGAACCGCCATGGCAGTTCGGGGCCTGTACATTGTACGTGTTACGCGTCCAGCTGCAGATCAGGCAGGAAGTTTGCGTCCTCAAGGCGCTTCTTCACGGAGGTGAGGAAACGCGATGCGTCTGCGCCGTCAACCAGCCTGTGATCATAGGTGATGGACAGGTACACCATGGCCCGGATTGCCACGGATTCGCCACCGTCGGCATCCTTCACGACCATTGGCCGCTTCACGATTGTTCCCACACCCATGATCCCAACCTCTGGCATGTTCAGAACTGGCGTGTCGAACAACGCGCCGCCCGAACCCGTGTTGGTGATGGTGAACGTGGAACCCGAAAGGCTGTCAGGTCCGATCGTTCCGTTGCGCACTGATGCGGCCAAGGAATTGATCGACTCCGCAATCTGTGCCAGGGACATGTCGCCAGCATTCTTGATCACTGGGACCATCAGGCCCTTGGGTGCGTCTACTGCGATCCCAATGTTCTCGTGATCGAAGTAGGTGACTTCGCGTCCATTAATCGTTGCATTCAGCTTCGGGTGCGCAGCCAATGCTTCGGTCGCTGCTTTCACAAAGAACGGAAGGAACGTTAGCTTGGTGCCGTGGACAGCCTGGAACTGGTCCTTGTACTTCGCACGCAGGTTCCAGACACGCGTCACGTCGACCTCAAACACGGTCGTGAGTTGCGCTGCCGTCTGCAAAGAATCAACCATGCGCTTTGCGATTGTTTGACGCAGGCGAGACATCTTTTCCGTTGTGCCGCGCATCGCAGCGGCTTCGGCTGATACCTCTATGGTGGTGGAAACCGGCGATGCCGCCTGCGGTGCAACTTCCTGTGCCACGGTGGCTTCTGCGGCTGCCTTGGCAGCTTCAAGCCGCTCAACCTCAGCGAGGACGTCTTCCTTGCGAATACGTCCACCGACACCTGTTCCAGTCACGGCGCCCAGATCAATTCCCTTGTCTTTCGCGAGCTTCCGAACGATAGGGGTAACGTAGCCGGCCGCTGCGGGCAGACCTGGCGCGGCAGGGACCTGAGTTCCGGTCTGGCTTGCGCGAGCCACAGCATCCTGGACTTTCCCAGCCGGCGTGCCCTGCGGAGCAGCAGGGGCTGCGGGCGCAGGAGCGGGTGCGGGGGGAGCGGCAGGGGGAGCAGGGGCTACAGGTGGAACCGGCGGAGCAACTGGCGCGGGTGGCGCAACAGGAGCAGCCGGGGCCACTGGCGCTACGGGGGCCACTGGCGCCGCAGGTGCGGCGGCGGGCGCGGGAGCCGCGACAGGTGTGGGTGTTGCGGCGGACGCTGCAGCAGGCGCAGGCGCCCCAGCCGAAGAAGAGATACGGGCAATGACCGTTCCTACCTCAACCGTGTCATCCTCTTCCACCAAGATCTCCGTCAGGTAGCCCGCCACGGGGGACGGGACTTCGGAGTCGACCTTGTCTGTGGCGACTTCAACGATCGGCTCATCAGCATCAACCTGGTCGCCAACCTCCTTCAGCCACGCAGAAACGGTGCCCTCAGTGACAGACTCACCAAGAGCAGGCATCTTCACGTCTGTTACGTCTCCAGCGGGGGCAGGCGCGGTGGCCGGCGCGGGCGTTGCAGCAGGCGCGGGAGCGGCGGCAGGGGCTGGGGCAGCGGCTTCCACGGGGGCTGCTGCAGGAGCAGCACCTCCGCCCATTTCGTCGGGGCTGCCGATACGAGCGATCTCCGTTCCGACCTCCACTGTCTCATCCTCTTCCACCAAAATCTCCAGCAGCACCCCTGCTATTGGAGATGGGACTTCGGAGTCGACCTTGTCTGTGGCGACTTCAACGATCGGCTCATCAGCATCAACCGTATCTCCCACTGACTTAAGCCACGCGGAGACGGTCCCCTCAGTTACTGATTCGCCGAGAGCTGGCATCTTTATGGACTGTGCCATCTTTATCCTTAATCCTCTTCCTTGAAAACGTGTCTTTAGTTGTGTGCGTGAAGCGGCTTACCGGCCATAGCCATCGCGGCCTCACCGATTGCTTCGTTCTGAGTTGGGTGTGCGTGAATCAACTTTGCGACGTCTTCAGGATAGGCTTCCCATCCGACAATCAGCTCACCTTCACCAATCTGCTCACTAACGCGTGCGCCGATGGCGTGGAATCCAACGATCGGTCCATCCTCAACACCAACCAGTTTGATTGCACCAGCCGTATCGAGGATGTTCGACTTACCGTTGCCAGCCAAGTTGTAGTCAACAGTCTTCACCTTGTCCGCGCCGTACTGTTCCTTCGCCTGTGCCTCCGTGAGGCCCACCGAAGCGATCTCTGGCTCCGTGAACGTAACGCGCGGGATGGTGTTTTCGTCGACCGGATCCGGGTTCAGACCCGCGATTTCCTCAGCAACCATGATGCCCTGGACGAATCCACGGTGGGCCAGCTGAAGACCCGGAACGATGTCTCCAACCGCATACACATTGGGAACACCCGTGCGGCACTTGTCATCAGTGATTACAAAGCCACGGTCCATCGTCACGCCGATCTGCTCAAAACCAAGATCCTGAGTGACCGGGCCACGGCCCACCGCAACCAGCAGGATGTCGCCGTCTAGAGACTTCCCGTCCTCTGTAGTTACGTGAACGCCGTACTCATCCTGGGTCGCACCCGAGAAACGGGTACCCGTGTGGAACTTGATGCCGCGCTTGCGGAACGCACGCTCAAGGTGCTTGGAGATGGCCTTGTCCTCATTGGGTACCAGGCTTGGTAGACCTTCGAGGATGGTCACTTCAGAACCGAAGGAACGCCACGCGGAGGCGAACTCACAGCCGATGACTCCACCACCCAAAATGATTGCGTGGTTAGGGATCCAGTCCATCTTCAAGGCCTGTTCAGATGCGATTACGCGCCCCTCAATGGGAAGGGTGGGAAGGCTCTTGGAGTAGGACCCCGTCGCCAAAATCAAGTTCTTGCCCGTGATTACCTGTCCATTGACCTCAACACTGTTGGGGCTCACGACGCGTCCCCATCCGTGGATGGTTTCGACTTTCCTGGATGCCAGGAGTCCTTCAACGCCACGGTAAAGCTTGTTCACGACTCCGTCGCGGTACTTACCCACCTGGGTCATATCAATGTTGTTTAGGGTTGCGTTTATGCCGATGGGGCCAGCATCGCGGATTGCGTCCGCGGTTTCCGCTACGTGCAGGTATGCCTTTGTTGGGATACATCCGCGGTGCAAACAAGTGCCACCGACTTTATCCCCTTCGATCAAAGCTACCTTCATGCCCAGCTGTGCTGATCGCAGTGCTGCTGCGTAGCCGCCAGAGCCAGCTCCCAGAATTACGACGTCGTAACTTGTTTCGCTCAAGTGCCCTCACTCCTTGGATCGACTTTCAACCGCCATGGTTGTTTATTCCTTATTGATTGTCCCACGACCACCCGCAAACACGTAGGAAAGTGGTAGCGAGACCACTCACGTTTTCCTAGGACGCAGGTCCCATCGGAGATATTTGTGATGGTGGCGCGGATAGAATGTGGTGTATGAGCCACGAAGAAGAGGGGGGCGAGGGCGGGCAGCTTTCGCCCTCGCCCTCGCCCTTAGGGGGCGCCGCCGCAGGGTCTGCCCGGTTGAGGGATGACCGCGGGGTTGCTCGGGGTTGGGGTCGGTTGGTGATGGCTGCTTTTTGGGTTATGGGAGCCGTGACGGTTTCTGTTGCTATCTACCAGTTATTCCGTGATGTTTCAGATCCGGTTGGTCCACGTTTAGTGACGTTTTTTGCGGGACTTGTGTACATTGGTGCGGCGGTGGGTCTTACTCACAATGGTCGCCGGATGCGCAAGGTTGCGTGGGCCTGCATGAGTGTCGCGATGGGCGGTCCCGTGATTGTGGGATTGTCGGGATTGGGCGTCGTTCGTGCCTCTGATCTCTGGTCCCCTTGGACGCACTTTGGGCAGGATACGTGGTTTGTTTCGTTAGTTTTGCCCGTGGTGGGGTTCGTCTGGTTGTGGTGGTCAAATCCGCGCAGGATAGTGGAGATTGCGGAGGGATTGGAACGCGTTTCTAAGTGGGATAGGAAGCGCTAGGTTTTCTAACAGCCGCCCGGGAATCCCAGTTGCCGCCAAGCCTCATAGGTTGCAATGGACGCGGCATTGGCAAGGTTCAAAGAACGCGCATTTGGGCGCATATTTATGCGAACCAGTTCTGTTATTCGAGGGTCATCCATGACCCATTGGGGTAGTCCATCTGGTTCGGGGCCGAACAGCAGACAGTCACCTTCCCCATAGGTAACATCGGCATACATTTTGGTTGCATGCCCTGTAAACGCCCATATTTTGCCTGGTATTTCTTCCAGGAGATTATCTAGATTTGGGTGCACTTTTACGTGCGCTAGATCGTGGTAATCCAATCCTGCGCGACGCAGCTTTGTGTCGTCCATGTCGAACGCTAGGGGCTCCACCAAGTGGAGCATGGTTCCGGTGCAGGCAGCCAAGCGGATAGCGGCCCCGGTGTTCCCGGGAATTTTGGGTTCAAAGAAAGCAATATGAAGCACCGCGCCATTCTGTCATCTTGAAGACGGTGACACATCCATGCGCTGGGTGATCGACGTTACAAAATGCGGCGACACGCGATGCGACCGGCGCAAATGAAAATGTGGGTTCGCAGATGTCGGAGGGGGGACCTAGGATCGAACGTACGTTCGAGGGGGGTGGAATGTCTGCTGGTGTGGTTGACCAAAAGCAAAGGTTAGCAGCAGCGCGCAAAGCGTTGATGCGGGCGGAATCGCGTCAAGACATGCGTTCAGTGTCATCTTCTGTCGAAGGCGGGGTGGCTGGCGTATATCACCTAGATGGGAGTGTGCAGGGTTTAGCGGAAGGGTTGGCAGGAGTCTTGGGGGCGGACCAATACGCGGCAGTTGTGGGGGTGGATGACGTGTCGTGGGAGGGGGTTTCTGCGTTGGGGGTGGATGTGAGTCGTGTGGTGGTTGTGCGTAATAGAGGCGGGGGTAAAGACCTTGCTGACCAGGGCATGAAGGTTGTTGCTTCTTTGGTGGAGGGGTTCAGTGTAGTTGTGGTTGGTGAAGTCGAAATGGCTCCGCGTCATCAAAGGGCTCTTGCTGGGAGGGCCCGCAAACTTGGGGCAACTATTTTGGCAATGCAGCCTTGGATCGGGGTAAGTGTGGGCCTGACGCACCTTGAAGGCGAAGGTGTGGGGGGCGCGCAGAACCCTCTGCTCGCTTACCGAAGAAGAGGCGCGTGAAATGGAAGGGTACGGGCAGGCAACACGTTACGTTGTCCTACGTGTGCCTAACTGGAGGCTGTCCGCACTTGTAGTGGAAGTTCCGCCAGATGCAGCAGCTGCGGTGCTGAAAAGGGGTCGGGTACAGACCATGACTCCTGCTGCGCGGAAACAAGGGGTAGCAGAGGGAATGACCCAGGTGATGGCGCAATATTTATGCCCTCACTTGTTGATGTTTGAACCGGATGAGGACAGAGATAACGCGGCGTTTGAGGCGATTTTAGAGGTGTTTGATCAGATGGCTGCGGACGTTGTTGTTATCCGTCCTGGCTTGGCTTTCGCGCCGGCTCGTGGTCCTTCTAAATGGGCTGGCGGGGAAGAATTGCTGGCTCAAGAACTGGTGGAGCAGGTGGCAGTAAGGACGGGGGCAGAATGCCAAGTTGGGATTGCATCAACGCTCAGCGCAGCCCTTGTTGCCTCTAACTCAGGGCTAACTCTGCCTGCTAATGAAACGGGGCAGTTCCTTGATCAACAACTACTTACCGTTGTTTTTGCTGACCTTCCCAATGACCAGAAGAAGCTATTGGCTGAAGACCTTCGGGTTCTAAGTGGTTTGGGCGTAAATACGGTGGGCGGGTTGCGGGCGCTGGGGATGGATGCAATTGCAACAAGATTTGGGGCTTCCGGACAGGTTTTTCTACGTCTCTTGCGGGGACAAGACATACACCAAGACACCGTAAAACGGTCCCTATCTGTGGTTTCAACCCAGGTGGAACTGGATCCTCCCGCGCAAACTCTTGACCATGCCCTGGTGGCAATTCGTCGTGTTTGTAACCAGTTGGCGGATCAATTGGTGTCTCGAAATCTCTATTCTTCAACAGTGCGCATCACCCTAACGCGGGTGAGTGGACAGGTACGCGAACGCACATGGACTCTTTTAGACGCCAGTTCTCCGGCACAGGTATCTAAAAGACTAACTTGGCAGATTCGCGGTATGGGAGGAGAGGCCTTAGCGGATGTAGCAGAGGGGCAATCTGAAGATTTTGCGTTGGAGAACCAAGCGCTGCACCAGATTGAGTTGAGCGCGCTACACCCCGCTTCTGTTCCAGAAGTTGACACCCTTTGGGGTGGGTCCCATAACCTCCGGCGGGCTTCGCGGGCAGTGGAGGAGGTTCAGGGGATGCTGGGGGAGGATGCAGCGGTAATACCTACCATTCATGGAGGTTACGACCCGCGAACTCGCGTATCCCTGATTCCTTGGGGTGCCAGCCAGCCCGCTTTGCCCTCCTCTGAAGGGCCATGGGAGGGAGGAGTTAGCGAACCTCCCATAGTCCTGTTTTCAAAAGCGCCCCCAGCGCTATTAATGGGTCAGTGTCCCGATGGCACCGTGGGGAAAATAGTGGTTGATCATCGCGGGTCCTTGAGAGGGCGACCCACTCACCTGCTCATAAAAGATGACAGAAGCGCTCTCATGGCGGGGGATTATCCTCTAAGTTCCGTTGAAGCGATATGGGTTGTAAGAGGCAGGTGGTGGCGGGAAGCAGGGCGGGAATACGGGCCCAGGTGCTACCTGCGCGTGGGGCGCCCTGACGGGGCGGACCTGCTATTAGTGCAAAAGTCTGGGAGCTGGTGGGTCGAAGGAGCCTACCCGGACGAAACGAAGGGAAGAACAGCTCCCGGTAGGATCACTTGGAAGCAACATGGGGAATAGGACAGAAATGGCGAAACTGTATTTCCGTTACGGAGCAATGAACTCTGGAAAGTCAACGGCTCTCCTACAGGTTGCTTACAACTACGAAGAACGCGGACAACGGGTTCTCTTGGCAAAACCTGCCATTGATACCAAAGGTGAAACGGCTATTCTGTCGCGGCTGGGAGTTGCTCGGGACGTAGACTTCCTCATTACCCCCGAAGATGACGTCCAAAAGCTCTTCGACCTGTACTCTCGCGGGGAAGACCCCCAAGCTTTACTCCCGTCCCTTCAGGGACTCCCGCCTGTTGCCGCGCTCTTAGTCGATGAGGCGCAGTTCCTTACCCCCGACCAAGTAGAGGGACTCTTACGAATCGCTACCTACGACAATGTTCCAGTCCTTACCTACGGACTCCGGACAGATTTCCAAACGCAAGTTTTCCCCGGTGCCCAGAGGCTATTGGCATTAGCGCACACGCTTGAAGAGCTGAAAACCATATGCCGGTGCGGCCGCAAAGCGATTCTCAATGGACGAATGGTTAACCGGAAATTCATCTTCGCGGGAGATCAAGTCTCCATAGACGGAGATGGCGTTGAATATGAATCTTTGTGTGCACAGTGCTACCTAGAAGAATCGGGCGGGGTACTCGGAGGCTAACAGATTTGCGTAGAACAAATGTTCTATAATATGGGGTATGGAGAAAGCCCGGTATGCAGAGCTACACGCGCATAGTGTCTACACCTTCCTAGAGGGTGCAAACACGCCTTTGGCGCTGACGCAAACTGCTTCTGAACTGGGACTGTCCGCACTGGCAATTCTTGATGTTGACGGCGTATATTCCGCTGTCCAAACTGCAAAAGCTGCCCAACAGACCAGCCTCCCCATCGTCTATGGCGCAGAACTCACATTAAGTCCAAGCGTCATTCAAGACCTATTTCCCGGCCGCTCCCTCACAGGGAAAACTCCGCCCTGGACAGACACCACCAACGGAGAAAATCTAAAGAGTTCGCGACAGAAAAGGAATGCAACGCACTTACCTCTAGGGGACCTTGGAATCCGACTTCCTGTTCTGGCAACTTCCCAAGAAGGCTACCGAAACCTTTGTGAACTCCTCAGTTCTCACTTCCTAGCAGAAGAAGGCCGCCGTGACGCATCACTAACCTGGGAAGATATCCAGCCATACACAGACCATCTTTTCGCGCTAACAGGCACCGCGCACGGACCACTGCGCCGCGCCATATCCATGACGGATCAGGCCGATGGGACTGACAGACTTTACCTACACGTCCTCGAAAAAATACTTGACACCTTCGGCGCGGAACGCGTGGGAATAGAAGCCAGCCTGCAACCCCACGATCCCCCACAAATTGCTGATCAACTGGCATCCTTAGCCCACCGATACGCGCTTCCCTTAGTCGCTACAGGCGCAGTCAGATGCGCCACCCCAAGACATCAGCCGCTTGCGGACGTTCTCACCGCGACGCGAATGAACCTGTCTTTGGATGAGGCCGAACCCCATCTCCCCGCATGGCGCACATTCTTGCGTTCACCAGAAGAAATGCTGGCACTCCACCACAGACACCCCGAAGCTGTCGCCAACGCAGCCGACCTAGCAGACCAGTTTGCGTTCAACTTCGATGTTCTGGAACCTGGGTTACCCCATTTTGAGGTTCCACAAGGTCATACCGAAGCCTCATGGCTTCGACATCTTACGTATCTAGGTGCACGCAAGCACTATGGGCCAAGGGACAGCTATCCAGCGGCTTGGCAGCAAATCGATCATGAACTCCAAATCGTTGAGCAACTGGGATTCCCAGGGTATTTCTTGATCGTCAAAGACATCGTGGACTTCTGCTCAAAGAGTGGCATTTTGTGTCAAGGGAGAGGATCGGCAGCGAACTCCGCAGTCTGTTACGCCCTTGAGATTACGGCGGTAGACGCCGTCCGACACAAAATGCTCTTCGAAAGATTCCTTTCACCAGACCGGGTAGAAGCACCCGACATAGACCTTGACATTGAAGCCGCGGAACGCGAAAAAGTTATCCAATATGTCTACAACCGCTACGGGCGCACCAATGCAGCATTGGTCGCAAATGTCATTAGCTACCGCCCCAAGTCAGCAATCAGGGATGCGGGGCGTGCAATGGGATTTTCTGCGGGTCAAGTGAACCGGTGGTCTAAGTTGACAGGGCGTTACTCAAGTAGAGGGGCACCGCAGGGGTCGTTAGAAGATATTCCCGCCATGGTGACGAAAATAGCGCAGAGCCTACAGAAGATACCTCGCCACATGGGTATTCATCCGGGTGGGATGGTGCTAACCCACGCGCCCGTATCCCAAGTTTGTCCTGTACGTTGGGCTGCCATGCCTGGGCGTACCGTCCTTCAATGGGACAAGGAGGACTGCGCCGATGCTGGTCTTGTGAAGTTTGACCTGCTTGGACTGGGGATGCTCACCGCACTTCGACGCTGCTTCACCTGGCTTGACGAATCGGGGGTCACATATAGGGGCCGTCCCCTTGACCTGCATAACCTTCCAGAAGAAGACCCAGGCGTGTACGACGTTCTTTGCGCCGCAGAAACAGTGGGTGTTTTCCAGGTTGAGTCCCGCGCACAAATGAACACTTTGCCCCGACTGAAACCGCGTACCTTCTACGACATCGTCATTGAGGTTGCCTTGATTCGCCCGGGCCCCATACAGGGGAATGCCGTAAACCCCTATCTGCGACGAAAGAATGGGCGTGAGCCCGTCACCTACTTGCATCCGCTGATGGAAAACGCCCTCGAAAAGACGCTTGGTGTGCCCTTATTCCAAGAGCAGTTGATGCAAATCGCTGTTGATGTTGCGGGCTTCAGTGCGGGTCAAGCTGACCAACTACGTCGCGCCATCGGGTCCAAGCGAAGTGATGAACGAATGAATGCGCTGAAACCCGCACTATTTGAGGGCATGACACGCAAGGGCGTCCCCCCAGACGTTCAAGAAAAGGTCTTTGAGCAGTTGCGCGGATTCGCCCAGTTCGGCTTTCCTGAATCGCACTCCTTCTCCTTCGCGTTCCTAGTCTACGCTTCCGCTTGGCTGAAGGTTCACTATCCGGAGCACTTCTACGCCTCAGTGTTGGCCAGCCAGCCGATGGGTTTCTATTCGCCCTCGTCCCTAATAGCGGATGCTCGCCGTCACGGGGTACGCGTTCTTCCTCCCAGTGTCGCGCATTCTGAACAGGTGGCAACTCCGATGCCGCTGTCCGAAGGTGACGCGGGGTTGGGGCGCGTTGGCGAAGCGGTGACGGACGCCCTCGACCCTCAGAATAAGGATTTTTTCGAGGGCGGAGTACCTCTAGTTCGCGCGCATTCCAACTGGTGTGTTCGTCTGGGGTTGGAGTCTGTGAAAGGACTGGGTAAGGCAGCGGAACGGATTGTTGCCGCGCGTGAGGCTGGACCGTTTAGTTCCATTGCAGACTTGGCGTATCGTGCAGAACTCTCAGGGTCACAGATGGAAAAACTGGCGTTGAGCGGTGCGCTGACGGATTTGGGGGTTAGCCGTAGGGAAGGCCTCTGGGCGGCCACACCCGTTTCCAGCCCGAACTGGTACCAACCATTTCTCCCCGGAACAGAAGTAGGTTCGGCAGCGCCGCCTCTTCCTCGGATGTCGAAACAGGAGGAAATTGTTAGCGACTATCGGGCAATGGGGCTCACAACCGCGGGGCACCCCATTTCGTTCCTGAGGGAATCCTTGGTGGAAAGGGGCGTTGTTTGCCTGGGCGACCTGGGTGGGAGAGAAATGGGGGAGAGGGTGTTGGTGGCCGGTGTGGTCACGCATCGTCAACGGCCAAGGACTGCACGGGGAACGACGTTCATCTCCCTGGAAGATGAAACCGGGCTGGGAAATGTCATATGTTCCCCGGGGCTTTGGAAGCGGTACCGGAAAGTTGCTTTGGAAGCCGAAGCCATGGTTGTACGAGGGCGGGTGGAGAAAGGAGACGGCGCAGTAGCATTGGTCGCGGATCGTCTAGAGGTGTTGAGGCTGCCGGTAGAAGTTCGTTCCCGTGACTTCCGCTAGGAGCCAGCGGGGGCCGGATTTTCAGGTTCCCCCACCTCGCCATTGTCTTCCGGATGCTTCCCCTCTGCATCCTCTTTGCCTTTACCGCCGAAAAGACGCTCAATGATGGCGGGTTCATGCGGATGCTTCCCTTCCGCCTCCTCCTCGTCTTTATCACCGAAGAAACGTCCAATGATGGCGGGTTCATGCGGCGTCCTTGCGACGTCGCTGTGTCTGCCAGGTGGCAGATCCGGCAGTGGGCCCTCTATCGGCGGATCACGGTGGTACAGGGAAGAGAATACGGCCCAAACCACGGCAATGATTGGAATCGCGATAATCGCCCCCAAGAGCCCCGCTAGGAGCGTGCCTGCCATGACTCCAATACCAACAACCACGGGGCTGAGCGCCACTTGTTTACCCATGATCAGTGGCTGCAACACGTGGCCCTCCAACTGGCCAATCAAAGCGATGCCGATGCCAACAATCGCGGCCTTCATTACGCCTTCGGTTGCCAGCGCCACGATCATCGCGACAATCATTGCAGCCGGCGCACCGACCATTGGGATGAGCGCACCGATCATAACCAGTACCGCCAGTGCGGGCGCCAAGGGAACCCCTGCTATTTCTAGGAAGATCCACGCGAGCACACCGTCGATAAACGCGATGATGATGGTCCCGCGGCCGTATCCAGAGAACGTCGTCCACCCTGCCTGTGCAGCATGGTTCCACGTTGCTCTCTTGTCTGTTGGCAGAAGGTTCAGGAACCAACGCCACATCTGAGCACCCTGCAACAGGAAGAAAATCGTTACAAATATCGCCAAGGCAAAAGCCGTGATTGCCAGCGTCACCCCTCCAACATTCGACAGCGCTGTCGTCGCGAGGTGCTGCCAGTTGGAGTAGATGTATTCCTGACCTTTGTCGAGCATGCTGGTAAGCCACTTATACGCGTCTTCGGAAGTGATGTTCACGCCGAACGGCAGCTGATCAAGGAAATCGACGATCATGTCTAAGCCGTGGGAGAGCTGGCGGCCAAGCCTTGCCCACTGCCCTGCCACAGAGGTGACAACGAACGCGAGCATCCCACCGAAGATCGCCAGGGTGCCCAGAAGCGCGATCGCAACCGCAAGGCCGCGCGCAATGTGTTTGGAGAGTCTGTTTACCAGCGGGTTTAGCAGGCCAGTCAGGACGAGGGCGACGAAGACCGCGATGAAAACCGCCGAGATCTTCGAGGTTCCGAACACGATCCCGCCAACCACCAATGCGATACCGATGAGGGACCAGGACCCTATACCTGCGCGGAGTAGCCAACCTGGAACGCCACTTGCGGCGGCTGTGGCCGTGCCCGTCACGCCACGGGCACCATCACCACCGTCCGACGGGACGACTTGCGACGATTCTTCGTTGCTCATGCCTTCTCCTCAACTTGGGCGCCGAGGCCGCTTGGGCGTCCCTACGCTGATTGGAAGTCTAGTGTGCTGGCTCACTTGCGGCGCGATAGACGTGTGGCCCGCTGGTAACCCTAACGCAATCGCGCGATAGCAACGTACAATGCCGTACTAGGTGTCGCGCGAAACCCCCCCGGATTCCACGTCGCACCGCCGCACATAGAGGGCAAGTAGGAACGCGATTGGCTGACAGGACCGGCAACGGTATAGAAGAGAGCGACAACAGGCGCGCTCTGGCTTGGCGTGTCTTCTTCGAAGCATCCACGCGTCTACAAGGTTTGCTTGAGACTCAGCTGAAGGCTGGGGCCAACATGTCCCTGTCCGACTACAACATCCTCCTAATGTTGTATGAGACAGAAAACAAGCGGATGCGGATGGGGGAGTTGGCGGAGCGCTTGGGTTTCATCCCCTCAAGGCTCACCTACTTAGTTGGCGGGCTCATCAAGGAAGGGTGGGTGGACAAGCAACCCAGTGGCAAAGACCGGCGTGGTTATGTTGCGGCTCTTACCGAAGAGGGCGTAGAGGCAACTGAGCTGGCGTCCCGGATCCATCAGGCGACGGTGCGCGAACTACTGTTGGATGAGCTAACCGACGCTCACATCGACCAGATTGTCGACGCCTTCTCCCACCTAGACCTCAGGTCGCCAGGCTTCATGTAGACCGTTGGCTATGACGCGTCTTTACCGTCGGGTCCAGCGTCTACTGCGTTAACTTCTTCTACGACGACGTCTTCGAGTGCCACAGCACCGCTTGTTGGCCGACCACCTTCCGGCTTAGCGCCTGTTCCGTGCGTCTTCGCTGCACGCTTCTTCTTGCTACTACGCGTGATGACCACGGCGACCCACGCGATTGCTCCAGCCACAAGTGCCCACGGGACCAAGATGATCAGGGAGTACGCAACCAGTTCAAAGGACTCAATCAGGAACTGCCATGCCTTTTCAAAAGAGAAACCGGTGGTTGCCGTGGCAGCGGTTGAGAAGTTCACATCCAGAGTGGACATGGAAACCTGGTCTGAGAGCCAGCTGAGCTGCGCGTTCAGTGAGTCCAACTCACTCTGACGCTGCGTTAGACCGTTTTCGGCGGCGATGAGGTCTTCCACGCTGGTTGCCTGCGCCATGAGCTCCTTCAGGCGTTCAATGGAGTCTTCAAGCACTCCGATTCGTGCCTGCAGATCCGCAACTTGCTGTCCCACTTCTTGGTTGTAAACGGAAGAGTCAGTGATTTTTCCAAACTGGTCAAGCCCAGCCAGGACAGTGTCGAACTTATCCGCGGGGATCCGCGCGGTGACGGATGCGTAAGGGTTGGAATCGTACTCAGACTGGGAGCTGAAGTCGATCAACCCGCCCTCGCCCTTCACAAACTCAGCAAATGCAGCGGCTTGCTTCGCGGGGTCGCTGGTCCGTATCGACACGTTACCCGTGACGATCACCTGCGACTCAACCTTGCTTGCGCTGGCCCCAACTTCCTCATAGAGCTCCGCGTCCCCGAAGTCAGCCTCCGCTTGCGAGGCCATGTCCATTGCCCCTGGATCCAGAGGATAGTAGTCAGCCCCGGACGTCCCTCCGCTCCCGCATCCGCCCACACCGAGGCCGATTGCAATTACCGTAGCGAGGGCGGCTGCGCGCCTGAAGTTCTTTTCCATGGACACACAATATTGCAGCGTTGTGCAACTGCAAGCGTCGCCGCGGGCTTGCCGCCAAACCGCAACTATCGGCGCCCGCCCTGACTTGTCTATGTCCCCGTGTGGTGTCCTTCTTGAGGTCTTGGAGTTTCCGTGTCCGGCGCTTGTGACGGCGGTAGGCCCAGCCCGGACAGCTTTACAGCCGACGCAGACAGGTAGGTTGTGAGCCGCTCAAGTGGGCCGCGCCGTCCGGTAAATGCCCAGAAGACGCCCAGGGCCATGATGATCGCTAACTGCCACCAGAAAGAAGCGGCCATTAGTGGGGATCCTCCCACGGCGTCCCGCCAGTGAGAGGGTCCGTTGACGAGCGCGTAGATCCACAGAGAGTAGGCGGTCATCGCGATGTGTAGCACGTACACGGTTAGTGGGCTGGCGCCGACCCTGGTGAATGGAGCCAGGATTTTCCCGGTGCCTGTTGCTTTGCTGAAGATGAGCACCAGGATGCTGATCAGCAGGACTGACGCGCCGGCTGTGCGCAGGATATCGGCGGTGGTGCCGGAGTGTGGGCTCCCTAGAAGGATCGCGTCCCATCCGCCATTGAACGGGGATCCGTATTGGCTGAACCGTAGGGCCAGGGCGACTTCCGCTTCAGTCATGTCATTCACGCGGGCCAGATTCGGCGCAATCGCGTTTATTCTGAGAGTCGTTGCGATCTCCGCGCCCAACCACGCAGCCGCCCCGCACAGGCTAACAACCACGGCGGTAATGCGCTGGTCGCGCAAGGAGCGAGGCTCCAAGATCTGCCGCGCAACGATGATCCCGATAGCCAGATACACCGACCAAGTGAGGGCAGGGTAAGTGCCGGTGAACAGGACGGACAGAATGAAGGTGGGGACGCTGGCGTAATCGAGCATGCCCGAGGAAACAGAGTCTTGTGTCATGTCTACGACGGCGAAGATCATGAGCGGGGTAGCAATTGACCCAACGATTGTGAGGATTGTCAACGGAATCGTGGGAATGATGACTAGGAGAGAGCCAACCATTATTGCGAATCCGTAATAGACCAGAATCACTGCTATGAGGTGGTCTGGGAAGACCTCCATGATTAGGCCTATCGCGACCACGACCAGTCCGCGTGCACAAACTGCGACTATGGCAGCGCCTGTGCGTCCGGCGCGAAGGTACTTGCGTGAAGCGAATACGACTCCGAATCCACCAAGGACTGCGAACAGGGTGGATGGGAACCCTGAGGTTGCTGGGTCTAGCCAGTCGTATGTCCCAATGGAGACCAAGAGGTGGGCGGCCATCATTCCCACGATTGCGATGAAACGGGCCAGGTCGATTGCGACGACTCTTTGCATGGCAATATTCTCCCAGACCTGCTGACACTCGGATCTGCGCCGTGCCCGGCGATCCTAGTGTGCAAAAAACTGGGTCGGGACGCTTACGCGCACCCGACCCAGTCCTTTCGTCTTAACTCAGGTCCGCGGGCAACCGGTGGGTTTACGGCGGACCTATCTGAGGGAGACGGTTTCTGCTACTTTGCCGCGATCTGTTTCGGCTCATCTTCCTTGCGCGCCAAAACTATGGTTCCACCGAGGATTCCGATTAGCCCCGCACCGGCCGCAAGCGCGGATACTCCGAACGCCAAGATGGACGTGAACAGGGAGCCGCGCAGGAAGGAAGCATTCATCGCGGTGTTACGCAGACCCTGCGCCGCTGCTGCTTCTTCGGAGTCCTCACCGAACTCTTCCTTGGCGGCGTTTACGTCATCCCCAAGCTCCGCGTAGGTACGCCCATCCGTTGCGGCAAGCGCATGCTTGTGAATCGTTTCTTGCATGGACCACGCGGTCATTGGTCCGGCGACCGACTTGCCTGCGTTGGAGTTTGCATCTCCCGGGACAGTCATGTTTTCCACGCGGAGGTTCGCGGACACTGCGAACCAGGCGACGACTCCACCTAGCAGCATCAGTGCGCCGACTACGACCATGATCCAGGCTGCGACCTTCTGGTAGGTGCCCGTGGGCTTAGAGTTCTGCTGTTGCGACATTTGTTTCCCCTTGTTCAGCGTGCGCACCTGCCGGTGCCCAGTGTTGAGCGCTCACCCGAGCTTTCGGTATCGACAGGATAGGGGTGCTTGGGGACTTTTGTCCTATTCAAAGGGCATTTAGTCCCGTCCAGCCAGTTCTGTAATGCACGTCTCATTTACGTTGTGCAAGTGCCGTTTTCCCCATAAGCACGCGATGTTTGCGCATTCAAGCAATACGGGTGGGGGTATTGTTTCCAAGGAAAGTAGTCCTCAGAAACGTGACCAAAGTCTATTTTGGTGGGACCAAGGTCTGGACCTCTGCTAGCGCGGTCTTGAGGCGTGCCGTGAAGTCAGTAATCTCTGCTTCCCTTACGATCAGCGGTGGTGCCAGCCTCACCACGTCAGGCCGCGGCGCGTTCACAATGAGCCCGTTCTTCCTAGCGGCGGCAACAATAGCGGGCGCAACTTCCTGCGTGAGGAGGATTCCAAGGAGGAGCCCCCGCCCTCGCACGCCGCGTACGAGTGGACTCCGCAGACCCAATACGGCCTCTTGTAGGGTGGTGCCCGCAACTGCGGCGTTTTCCACTAACCCGTCATTCTCAATCGTGTCCAGAACCGCCACCGCGGCCGCCGCCGATAGGGGATTACCACCGAAGGTTGTGCCGTGCGACCCGGGGTAGAACAGCCCCGCAGCCGGCCTGAACGCGACCGTCGCTCCAATGGGAATCCCGCCCCCAAGGCCCTTCGCCAACGTAATTACGTCCGGGGTGACGCCCGCCTTCTGGAATCCAAACCAGTCCCCGACCCTTCCGATCCCAGTTTGGACCTCATCGATGATGAGTAGTGCGTCTGCTGCGCTCGACAGCGCCCTCGCCTTGCGGATGAACGAATCCTCAAGGGGAACCACCCCGACCTCGCCCTGCACCGGCTCCAGAAATATCGCGGCAACGTCTTCCCAAGGCGCGTTCTCCAATGCTGCCTCTGTGGCGTCGACATGAACGACGCCACCCGGCAGCGGCGCAAATGGATCGCGATACGCGGGATTCGACGTGAGCGACAGGGAGCCTATAGTCCGCCCGTGGAACGACCCGTTGAGGGCGAGGACGATGCCCTTCCCGCGCGCATTCCCATGCAACCGGGCCATCTTCAGCGCGGCCTCATTCGCCTCTGCCCCGGAGTTGGAAAAGAAGACGCGCCCCTCTGAGCCCGCGCCACTGAGTTCCAGCAGCCGATTAGCCAGGCGCAGCTGTGGTGGCGTCACGAAGAAGTTGGACACGTGCGCCAATGTCGCCGCCTGGCGCGAAACCGCCTCCACGAACGCGGGGTGGGCATGGCCAAGCGCATTGACGGCGATCCCCGAGAGGAAATCCAGGTATTGATTGCCCTGGTCATCCCAGACGTAGCAGCCTTCCCCGCGAACCAACTCCGCCTGCGCCGGCCCATAGCTGTTGGTCAGCAGGCCCGCTGCTCTTTCCACTTCAGTCACGATCAGCCCTCACTTCGGTTCCAATACCGCGGTCGGTAAACAGTTCGACGAGGACGGAGTGCGGCACCCGACCATCGATGATCGTGGCGGTGTTAACCCCTCCATCGACGGCCTCCAGGCAGGCCTGCATCTTCGGGATCATCCCCGCTTCCAGCGAACCGAGCATTCCCCGCAGCTCCTCGGCGCCAATCTTGGCAACCAGGGAATCCGTGTTCGGCCAGTCCGCATAAAGCCCGGGTACATCCGTGAGTAGCACCAACTTCTTGGCTCCCAAGGCAACCGCGAGTGACGCCGCGGCCAGGTCTGCGTTCACATTGAGCGCATCGCCAGGCCGGTCAACATCCGGGGCGATCGAGGAAATGACAGGGACGCGGCCGGCCCTCAACTGGTCGAGGACGGGGGAGGGGTCAACCTCAATAACCTCACCGACTTGGCCCAGGTCCACCACCTCTCCGTCCTTCTCCTTCTTCATCTTTCGCGCAGCGAAAATACCCGCGTCCTCACCGCTGAACCCCAGTGCTTTTGGCCCGTTGCCATTAATCAGGGAAACCAGCTCCGGGTTCACCTGCCCCTGCAACACCATGCGCACCACATTCATGGCTTCCGGCGTGGTGACGCGGTAGCCCGCGCGGAACTCCGAGGGAATCGACAACCGCTCCAGCATCTCCGTGATCTGTGGGCCACCACCGTGTACGACCACCGGTCGCACGCCAACGTAGTTCAGAAACGCGATGTCCTGCGCGAAAGCCTCCTTTAGCTCCTCGCTTACCATCGCGTTGCCACCGAACTTGATGACCATGACGGAACCGAAGTGCTCCCGCATCCACGGCAGTGCTTGGACCAGTGTGTTTGCGAACCGACGCGCCTCTTCTGGCGCGTGAAAATGGAATGAGGTCATGAGGAATACGCGCTGTTCTCGTGTACATAGTCGTGGGTCAGGTCATTCGTCCAGATCGTCGCCGACTCTGGACCGGAGAAAAGGTTGATCTCAATGTCGACGTCGCGCGCCGTGAGATCCACTTCAGTTCGAGGGCGGTCCGGCCCACCCTTCGAACAAATCCGCACCCCGTTCATGGATACGTCAATGTTCTCAGCATCGAACTGTGCTCCCGTCACGCCAACGGCCGCCAAGATACGACCCCAGTTCGGATCGTTACCAAAGATTGCGGCCTTGAACAGGTTGTTTCGCGCGACAGACCGCCCGACTTCCAAAGCGTCAGCGACGCTTGCGGCCCCCACCACGCGGATTGCGATGTCATGAGAGGAGCCCTCCGCATCGCCAAGCAACGCCATTGCCAGCTCTAGGCACACGCCAGTCAACGCTTCTGTGAATTCTTCTGTCGAGGGCGCAACGTCCGCAGCTCCCGAAGCCATCAGCGTCACCTGATCGTTCGTGGACATGCACCCATCCGAATCCAATCGGTCGAACGTCACGGAAGTGGCAGCACGAAGCGACTGCTTCGCCTCTGCCTCTGTCAGAACAGCGTCGGTGGTGAGGACAACAAGCATGGTGGCAAGGCCCGGCGCCAACATGCCGGCACCCTTGGCCATGCCTCCGACCGCCCACCCACTAGGACTCACGTAAGACGCAGTCTTCGCGTGCGTGTCGGTGGTGATTATGGCGTTAGCGGCTTCCTCTCCGCCCTCGCCATTGGCACGCGCGATGACAACGGGAACTTTATCCAGAATGGCCGCGCGGAACGCCTCTCCGCCCTCGCCAATCAAACCCGTCGAGCAAACCTGGACCAAATCGGGATCCGTCCCTAGGAGCGCCGCCACTTCGGACGCAGTTCGGGCCGTCGTTTCCTCACCGAACTTGCCCGTGAAGCAGTTTGCGCCACCCGAATTCAGGATGATGGCGCGGATGTGGCCGTGGGTTTGTTCGAGGGCGGCCCGCGACCACCGGATCGGCGCAGCCTGGGCGCGATTGGAGGTGTATACGGCCGCCCCGACGTCCAGAGGACCGTCGTTGATGACAATCGCCAAATCCAGGTTTCCGCTGGTTTTCAATCCGGCAGCAACGCCTGCGGCGCGGAAGCCCTGCGGTGTCGTTACGCTCATGGTGCTACTCCATTTACTGTTAGACCTGCGTCCTCGGGTAGGCCGAGGGCGATATTTGCCGATTGAATGGCTGCCCCCGCCGTGCCCTTGGCTAGATTATCGACGGCAGCAACGATGATGGCGCGCCCGGCGCGCTGGTCCACCTGGACGCTCATCAACACGGTGTTGGCCCCGACTGTGGCCCCCGTAGAAGGCTGCTGCCCAAGGGGGAGGACCTCGATGAAGCGCTCGTCACCGTAAGCCGCGTCGTAGGCGGCGCGCAAAGAATCCTCCGTGACGCCCGGACGCAACGGGGCCGAGCACATCGCGAGGATTCCACGAGCCATCGGAACCAGAGCTGGCGTCAACGAAACGTGCACGTCAGAAACGCTCTCGGTGGTGGATTCGCGCAGCGCCTGCTCAATCTCTGGGATGTGGCGATGCGTGCCGCCGACCGCGTAGGGACTCGCGGAACCCAGAATCTCCGCCGCCAGGAGATTCGTTCGCAGCGCCTTCCCCGCGCCCGACGGTCCTACTGCCAGCGACGCAACTATTCCCGCAGGGTCCACCAGGTCCGCGGCCACGGCAGGCACCGTGGCGAGGGCGACTGTGGACGCATTGCAACCCGGCGCCGCGATACGCTTCGTCCCAACTAGGGCACCACGCTGTTTCGTGTCTCCCACGAGCAACTCCGGCACCCCGTATGTCCAAGGCTTGTTGAACTGGCCGCCGTAGAAGTCGGCCCAGTCGCCCTCGTTATGAAGACGGTGGTCAGCGCCACAGTCCACGATTAGGGTTTCGGGAGACAGTGCAGTGACCTCGTCCGCGATCGCACCCGACTTTCCGTGCGGAAGTGCCAGAAAGACGACATCGTGGCCGGCAAGGTTCTCCGCCGTAGTGTCCACGAACACCTGGTCCGCGTATGCACGTAGGTGAGGTTGAACACTGCCCAGAGTTTGACCGACGTTGGAGTGGGCCGTGAACGTCGTGGGCCTGATCAGAGGGTGCCCCGCCAGCAAGCGGATTACCTCACCGCCCGCGTAGCCGGAAGCTCCTGCAATAGCAGCGCTAAGCGTCATATCCTTTTCCTTTACGTAAGCACGTGAGCAGAGACGGCCCCGGCACACGACCGAGACGGGAGAGTTGTGGATATTATGCACGCCAATGCATACCCTTCCGTTTTGGGACCACCTGTTGATATGGATTTAGAAGACGCCATGGCGTCCCTAGCGCGTCTAGATGGGGACGGTTTCTGGCTGGACCCTGTCCAGGCGTTCGATGCGGGCCGGCTACAAGTGCTTGCGGACGACCCGGAGTTCAAAAAGTGGCTGCCATGGATTCGGGGAGGTTTCAATAAAGAGCGCGCACGGGAATTCGCGGCGGAGTTCTCATCCTCAAATTGGGCGTCTGGGCAGCCTGTGTGGGCACTGCGCATATGCGGGGAGCTCATGGGAGTGATCGACCTGCGTGATCGAACGCAGGGGGCCTGGGAAATCGGATTCTGGATGCACCCGGACGCAAGAGGAAAAGGCTTGATGACGCGGGCGTGCGCGCTGGTTATTCAAGCTGCTTTTGGCTCCTTGGGTGCAACTCGGATCCTTCACTTTGCCCGCGTTGGCAACGATAGATCACTGCGCATAGCCCGCAATCTGGGTTTTCGACCCGAGGGCGTGCGGCGCAAAGCCACGCCTCGCGGTGTTGAACGACAGTGGCAGTCCGCATTGCTCAAATCCGACTGGGTTCACCGTGCAGGGCGTGCACTTGAGGGGCCGGCAGACGTGGAAGTTATAGATGGGGCGCGCCCATCCGAACTGGTTGCGCAGGCAGTGCGATTAGGGACCGGGGAGACCGTCGACACGCCCTTGAACGATATGGATAAGGTCGAGGCGGCCCGCATTATGGCGGACATCGTATGTGATGCGTACGAGCTTGCGGGGGAGTTGGGTCTTGACTTGGAGGGCGCATTGGCTAGGAAGTTCCGTGCGCTCGTGTGGTCTCCACGCCATCGGTGAGACATGCCACTGCCCGGATCCGTCTGTAAAGTCGCGGGTTGGGGACTGCCCGTGCTACTTTAGAGTCGCTTCGAAAGAGCAGGCCGCTTCGGCGGCCGCGCGCGGGTGGCGGAATAGGCAGACGCGCTAGCTTGAGGTGCTAGTCCTCGTATTAGAGGGTGGGGGTTCAAGTCCCCCTCCGCGCACGAAGCTGAAGGGCCCCGGGCCAGACATTTAGATGTCGGTCTCGGGGCCCTTTGGCGTGCGGGAAATTGCAGCGCGAGGTTTCCGCAGCCCCCGGAGGCCCCTTTGCCGTGCATGGCGTGCATGGGGAGCTTTCGACGTGGTCCGTTGCTGTCGGTGGTGGCCGGTAGGATGGCCTTTGCCAGCATGCGCTTCAGGGCACTGCTGGTGCCGTGACCTAACTGGAAACAGTTGGGGAACAGCGGACTATCGGGCGTGGTGGCGAACGCCAGCGTAACCGAAGTTCGCGGCCCGGCGTGTTACACGTGCTTTGAAAGGAGTAGCGGACGCATAGGTGATTCGATGGCGTATCGGAGAAGCGGCCCGCGAAGACAATGGAAATGAACCTGGACATGCCATCTCGCTTGGAGAAGGTCGCGACCTTAGAAGGCCCGCGCGTCCTCCTAAAGCCGATAACGGCTGAAGATACTGAGCGTGTCTACGACGCGTGTCAAGATGCTCAGTTTGCAAAGTGGCTGCCCTTCGCGTCCGACGGGTACACGTGGGAGCAAGCGCAGCAGTTCACGACTGAGTTGGTTCCACAGTCCTGGGCGGCGGGGAACCCGCTGTGGGGCATCTACGCCCTCGACAAGAATGGCAGGCCGGGTGCTCTTGCCGGGACAATCGACATTCGCGATCAGGGCGAGGGCGTTTGGGAAATCGGCTTCTGGATGCACCGCGACTCCCAAGGGAAGGGGTTGACTACGGCCGCGAACCGGCTGGTTGTCGACGCGGCGTTCCGGGAGCTTGACGCTAAGAGGATCCTCCACCACGCGAAGGTCGGCAACCACGCCTCCCGCAGGATCGCGCGCAACTTGGGGTTCCGTCCAGAAGGCATACGACGCATGGAACTGCCCGATGGAACGGTTGAGAACCAATGGCAGTCGGCGCTGCTTCACTTTGACTGGCAGGGGGGCGACGCCCTCGCCACGGGTTTCCCCGCAGTGCCGCCCCCACACGTTTTGCCGGGTGACAGGCCCGCGGACCTGGTCGCTGAGTTCCACCGCGTTTATGGAATGCCTGACCGTGTGGATGAGGGGGCGCGCGCCGACCTCGACTTTGAGCGTCTAAACATGCGGATGTCGCTGATTAAGGAAGAAGTGACGGAGCTGGTGGAGGCGGTGTATGGCCGCGACGCCAGCAACGCGTTGGCGCAGACTCTCTCGGCACTGCCCGATGACCTGAACCGTGACGTGGTGGAGACCGCGGATGCATTGGCAGACCTTATATATGTCATTTACGGGATGGCGCTTGAGGTGGGGATTGACTTGGATCAGGTTCTGGCTGAAGTTCATTCATCGAACCTGTCCAAACTGATGCCCGACGGCTCTGTTAAGCGCCGTGAAGACGGCAAGATCCTGAAGGGCCCCAACTTCCGTGAACCACGCATCGCTGCGGTATTGGAAAACGGGATTGAACCTGGCACTTGGAGTGAAAAGGAACCGATGTGAGCAACCCTCTTCTTCACCCGTCTGAGCTGCCGTTTGGCCTGCCTGACTTCGCGACAATTTCGTGTGAGGACGTTAGGGAAGCGCTCCTCCTTGGAATGGCACAGGAGAAGGAACAGTGGCGTGCGATCGGATCCGATCGGCAGCCTGCAACAGTAGACAATACGGTGGGCGCGATCGACGCGGCCGGTGCCCTCTTGGGACGCGCGACCGCTGTTTTTTACACGCTTCTTTCCTCTATCGGTGGGGACGAATACAACTCCATATATGAGGAGTTGGCGCCGCGGTTCGCGGAACACGAAGACAGTTTTTGGATGGATAAGGCCATCTACGACCGTTGCGTGAGTGTGGCTACGCTGCCCGACCTCGACCCGGAAACTCGGTGGTTCACAGATGAGTTGGTTGCGGGTTTCAAGCGCAGCGGCGTGTCGTTGCCGGCCGCCCAGAAAGACAAGCTGCGCGACCTTAACGCCAAGATAGCGGCATTGCAGGCGCAGGTGGATGCGCGCATCACCAAACAGCTGGAGCGGACTTTTACCACGGGAACGGATACGGCAGAACTGCGTGGCCTGAGCGACGCGGAAATTGCGGTGGCAGAACAGGCGGCTAAAGGCACGGATCACGCGTGGCAGCTTCAGGTGATGAACTATTCTCAACCACCGCAAATCGCGTCGGTAGAGAGCCACGCGGTGCGGGGGCGTCTATTGCAAGACTCCATCAGCCGTGGGCTCGGTGAGGACCCGGACTTGGATACCAGGGCGCTGATTACCGAGCTGGCGGAGAAAAGGGCGGAACGGGCGGAGCTTCTGGGCTATCCGGACCACGCGACGCTTGCGATGGATGACCAGACTGTCCCCTCGCCGAAGGAGGCGCTGAAACTGTTGCGCACGGTGGGGGCGGCTGCGGCCACGCTAATGGATGAAGAGCGGGCCGCGTATGAGAAGGCGGCCTTGGATGACGGCCACACTCTGGGACCGGAAGACTGGGTTTACTATCAGGAACGTGCGCGCGGCGACCAACTGGGGATGGGGCAGAGTGAGCTCTCACAGTACCTTGACCTAGACCGCGTTGTTAATGACGGACTGTTCTTCGCGGCCAACAGGCTTTACGGACTTACTTTCCGCCCTCGCCCCGATCTGCGTGGCTGGGCTGACGACGTGAAGGTCTGGGAGGTGTTTGGCGAGGACGCGCGGCCAAGAGGACTCTTCGTTGCCGACTATTACCGGCGCCCGGGTAAGAGTGGTGGCGCGTGGATGAGTGAGTTGCAGTCTGCATGCGGCAGGGCCGGAACCCTGCCCATTGTCACGAACGACGCCAACTTCGATAAGCCAGGCCCGGGGGAGCCCACGCTCCTCACGTGGGATGGGGTAGAGACCTGCTTCCATGAGTTCGGCCATGCCCTCCACGGCCTTCTGAGCAACACCTACTATGACTCCACCGCGGGGACGGAAGTGCCCGCCGACTTCGTGGAGCTGCCCAGCCAATTGAATGAGATGTGGGCTTACAACCCGCTGGTTCTGGCGCAGTATGCCCGGCACTGGAAGACGGGGGAGCCACTCCCCGTAGAAATCGCGGAAAAACTGGCTGCTTCGAAGCACTTTGGTCAGGCATTTGCGACGTTGGAGTACGTGCAGGCCGCCATCATCGACCAGTACTGGCATAAGGCAGGGGAGAACTTGCCGTCAGACGTGGCCGATTTTGAGGAGTTCGAGGGCGGGGGGCTTCGTGATTCGGGCGTTTTCCACGACCTTGTCGTCCCCAGATATCGGAGCGCCTATTTTGCCCACACATTCGCGGGTGGTTACGACGGTGCTTACTACTCATACATGTGGGCTGAAGCGATGGTGGCGGAACTTGAGGAATGGTTTGCCCGCAATGCCAAAGCGACAGCTGACGGGGGAAGCGATGGTGGGCTCAACCGTGAGGCGGGCCAGAAGCTAGTAGATGAGTTGTTGAGCCAAGGCAACGCTAGGGACCCATTGGCGTCCTTCGTGGCTGTGAATGGGAAATTGCCAGACGGCGGTGCCGTTGTAAGACGCCGTGGACTTGGTAAAACGCGTATCCTTAGATGATCGACCGACTAGACTCCGGGAGGGCCAGGTGGCTCGTGTAATTGTGATCGGTGGCGGCTACGGCGGAATCACCGTTGCGAAGGGATTGGATCCCGTCGCGGACGTTGTGCTGATTGAGCGGAACGACAGGTTCGTTCACCATGCGGCGGCTTTGCGTGCGGCAGTAGATGATGTTTGGGAACAGGCAATCTTCATGCCTTACTCCTACCTACTGAATAACGGAGAAGTTATCCAGGGGAACGTGTCCCGCGTTGAGGGCAACAAGGTCTACATGTATGGGCGTGAGCCGATTGAGGGGGACTATATTGTCCTCGCAACGGGTTCCACATACCCGTTCCCGGCTAAGCACATCACCGCGCATAGCGCTGTTGCGAAGCATCGTTTGCGTGAGCTGCGCGCCGGACTGCAGGGCGCACACAAAGCCCTTGTGGTGGGAGCTGGCACCGTGGGCTTGGAGTTAGCCGGTGAGCTGCGCGCCGCTTTCCCGGACTTGGAAATTGAGATTGTTGAAGCGGCATCCGACATGCTGGCAGCCCCTGGATATACGACTGAGTTCAGGGAAATGGTGCGTGAGCAGTTAGAAGAGCTGGACATCAAGGTGCTGACCGGCCAGAAACTGGCGTACCTGCCACCAACACCTCCTGGAACCCTTGGCAGGTTCGAAGTGGAGACAACGGCTGGCGAAGTGGTGGACGCCGATGTTTGGTTCCAGTGTTACGGATCAACTCCGGTGTCCGGATACTTGCGTGGCACAGACTATGAGGACGCCGTGAACCATGATGGCACCGTGCGCGTCCTCCCAACTTTGCAGGTCGCGGGTCACGACCACACCTATGCTTTGGGTGACATCACGGATGTCCCAGAGGCGAAGCGTGCGGATGCGGCCCGTAGCCAGGCGCGCATCGTTGTCGCGAACATTGCGTCTCAAATAGAGGGTGGGGACCCTGTGGTGACCTATGAGCCGAAGAGGGACTGGATAGTTCTGCCGCTCGGCCCGAACCATGGTGCGTCTCAGCTGTTTGACGGTGAGGGGAACACTCGGGTTGTTGGCTCCACGGAGACTGCGGAGATCAAGGGGACGGACCTGATGGTTTCAGTCATCCGTTCTCAGCTGGCGCTTCCCTAACTTCTTTTCGCTGTGCATCACCGCTCCCCGTGAGCTAGGGGGAGCGGTGGTGGGTTAGGGTTGAGGTATGTCCCAGAATGCACGTGTTGCCCTCAGCCGCTTGGTGGCTGCCCTTGAACATCACTACGACATGGCCTGTAATGCGGATGTTGTGAAGCCGGCCATGTTGGAGGATGCAGAGGTGCGCCTTCAGGATGCATTCTTTACCTACGATGATGCGCTCTTCACCAGCTATGGGATAGAGCTTCCCTTGGAGCTACTGGATGATGAAGACGACTCGGAAGATGACTTCGACGACCTCTCCGAAGATGACATCGACGACCCGGATGATTCTTTGGCTGAGCTCTTCAACGATAACTGAGCCTGGCCATCCGCCTCACCGGCACATCAAGTGGTCCAATTTGGTTTTGCGTGATGGGTCTGCGGATCCCGATGAGGTTGATGGTGACGGGGATGCTCGCGGCGCCGCTGGGCGGAGTGAACGGAAAATCTGAAGGGTAGCTACCTCTTAGGGTGTTACTGCCACCTCACTCAGAACGTCTCTTAGCTCCCTCTGTAGGAGCAACGGTTCGGGGTCCAGTAGCTGCTCCAACTGTCGCGCATTGCGTGGACCTATGACCGCGGATGTGACGGACGGTTGAGCCAGAACCCAGGACAGAGCAATCTGAGCAGGCGTGGTGTCCAGGCTGGTTGCGGCGCGCGCGACGGCTTCGACAACGCGGGCGTGTCGCTGCGTTAGGTACGGTTCGACCAGTGAGGAGAGGTGGCCCGTCGCCGCCCTCGAATCCGCGGGCGTTGCATGGCGGTACTTGCCGGTCAGTACACCTTGCGCCAGGGGGCTCAACGCCAGAAAACCCATCCCGTTTTGAGCGCCGTGTCGCATCAGCGAACCACGCGCACCCGCGTCCAACAGGGAAAATGGTGCAGCAAGTGCGGCAAAGGCTTCTGGCCGCTGCGCGGTGATGGCACCGAAGTCCCAGTTGTCTAGGCCAGCGATGCCGGCGTACGTGGCTTTCCCGGAGCTTAACGCATGCTGGACGCTGTCGCGCATCTCTTTGATGGAGATTCCTTGCGTTGGTCCATGGATGACCCACAGATCCACGTGGTCGGTGCCCAGGGCGCGGAGTGCATCGTCTAGCGACTCCAAGAGGTTCCTGCGGGAAGTTCGCGGCCCCGTCTTCATTGACGTGGGATGCACCAGAGGACCAGTCGGCTCCGGCAAAGCCCCTGAATGAAGGACTAGGGCAACGTCAGATCTGTGTGCTGCCCGTGACAGGACTCTTCCGACGGCTTGTACCCTCCCGTCGAATATGTGACTTCTCCAGTCAGACGGAACATCAAGGGTTGTTCCCCCGGCCGCGAGGTATGTTGTGAGCAACTCTTCGGCTTCTATATCGTCTGTGTCCCCACCCCAGGTGAGTGTGCCAAGACTGAGAGCCGAAAGTGCCAGTCCGTGGTTGCCAAGGCGCCGAATCTCCATGTGCTCGATTGTACGTGCGTGAATCGTCGTGGTGGGATCGGGACGCGATAGGCTGGCCCCTATGGATTGGCTTGAAGCCCTGATACTGGGCCTTGTTCAAGGTTTGACCGAATTCCTCCCTATATCGTCTTCGGCGCACCTGAGGGTTGTCGCTGAGCTCATTGGAGCTGGAGACCCGGGGGCCGGTTTCACCGCAATAACGCAGATTGGCACTGAAACGGCGGTGCTGATCTTCTTCTGGAAAGACATCATGCGGATAATCCGCCAGTGGTGGTTTTCCCTGCCCTTTTTCGGCCCGGAGAGGCGGGTGCCTTCTTCTGATCCCGACGCGCGACTCGGTTGGATGATCATTGTTGGCTCTATCCCCGTGGCGGTTCTTGGGCTCCTCTTGGAGAGCTGGATTGACACCACGTTCCGCAACCTGTGGATAACTGTCGTCATGCTGGCGGCTTTTGGTCTGCTACTCGGCTGGGCAGACCGGGTGGGCAAGAAGACTCGGACACTGGACAAGATGACATGGGGACAGGCCGTAACTTATGGCTTCGCGCAGTCGCTGGCTCTTATCCCGGGTGTCTCAAGGTCTGGCGGAACCATCACAGCGGGCCTCCTAATGGGGTTCACCCGCGAGGCCGCGGCTCGATACTCATTCCTCTTGGCGCTTCCCGCCGTGTTCGCGTCTGGCTTCTATAAGCTCTTCAAGGCGCTTGGTGGGGAAGGCGACCTTTCGTGGGGCCCGACGATCATGGCGACCATCGTGGCGTTCGTTGTCGGCTACCTGGTGATCGTTTGGTTCTTGAACCTCATTTCCACAAAGTCTTTCGAACCGTTCGTCATATACCGGATCTGCTTCGCGGCATTCATAGCCGTGCTGCTTGTCTTCGGTGTGTTGTCGCCAGTCTCAATGTTCGCCGGCTGAGCGTCTTTAGCGCGTGTGCCCGCCACACCTTGACCATCGGAGGCTGAAACAATTGGATGCCAAAGCGCGGCTATCGGACGGCGCGGCTCTAGATCCGGGGGTATCCGCCGTTGCGTCTCTAGAGGCTGTCCTGATCGACATGGACGGAACCGCCGCGGACACAGAGCCACACTGGTTTGCGGCGGAAGCCAAGTATGCATCGCAATATGGCAAGCCGTGGGGCACCGAAGATGCCCACAAACTTGTCGGAACTCCGATCAGGACCACGACTACAGCTCTGCGTGAGCGCACAGATTCGGGGCACAGTCATGAGGAGATCCTGGCGTTTCTCATAGAGCAGATGGTTGGAGCGATTTCCACAGGTGAGGCGAACCCGCGCCCGGGAATCCTGGAACTGCTGGCCCACCTGAAGGAAGCAGGTATCCCGGTTGCGCTGGTGACTTCCTCCCATGCGCCGTTGGCGGAAGCGTTCGTGCGGACCCTGCCGCCAGGCACGTTCGCAGCAGTCATCTCCGCTGATGACGTGAAGAACCTCAAGCCGCATCCGGAGCCATACCTAAGAGCTGCCGCCCAATTGGGCGTGGATCCCTCACGATGCGTCGCCCTAGAAGACTCTCCATCAGGCGTCGCATCCGCTGTCGCATCGGGTGCGAAAGTCATTGGGATTCCGTGCGTCGTGGATGTTCCGCGGGCTGAGAACCTGTCACGTGTGGGGTCGGCGGAAGAACTTACCATCCCGTTGCTACGAAGGATTGTCGAGGGCGAGGTCGTGGACACTCTTGGCCACCCAAGCGGCGGTGGCAGCCACTAGGTTGCACAGAACACGAAGGCGACCCAGGAAACGGCCACACGCTGCTTGTTCCTAGGACCGATGGTTGTGGCGGATGATCGATGGCTAATCCCGGGATTAGGCGGCTTGGAGCCTGGTCAGACGTCCTTCACGATGCCTGTTTGACCTGCAACAGCTTTTCCAGCCCCTCAGCAGGTATCGGTTTTACTGTTCCACCGAAGGCGGGGCAATCCGCCTGATACGCGCACCAGTCACAAAGGCGCGACGTGCGCGGGTCGAACTGTTCGCGTTGGGCGTCCCCACTGATCTTCTCCCACAGATGGTTCACCTCAATCTCAAAAGCATCTATGTCGCGTGCCAGAGGGTCCAGCGTCAGCACATCAGAGGTCCTCAGGTACAGCAGCTGCAACCGCGCAGGCAGCCGCCACGCTTCGCGCAGGAGAAGCGCGTAGAACCGCATCTGATAAAGAGCATCGTTCATGAACCTAGGGGAAGGGGCCTTCCCGGTCTTGTAGTCGATCACACGCAGCGCACCATTGGGTGCCTGGTCGATGCGGTCGATGATCCCGCGCAGCAGCACGCCTGACGGTAGCCGCGCGTCCACAAACTTCTCAAGCCCCTTGGGATTCAGATTTTCGGGTTTTTCCAGTCCGAAATAGTTGTTCACCAGCGTTTCGGTGTCCGCAAAGGCCGCATTCTTCTTTTCCTGTTGTACAAACAGTTCCGCTGCCAAAGAGTCCCGCTCCAAGACGTAGTCCCACGCCTGTGGCAGCATCGATACCGCGTTGGAGGGTGTCCTTGCATCGTTGGGCGCCGCGAAGAGGTCTTCCAGCACCTTATGCACGACGGTGCCTTTAACAGTTGCCTCTGTCGGTGGTTGCCGAATCCCGTCCACCACGGAGTAACGGAACTTCAAGGGGCACTGCAGGTATTCCTTGGCGCGTGACGCGGATAGGGCCGGTGATCTACTCATGCGTCCAACACTAACCGCACGCTCCGACAGAATGGGAACCGCTTCTGTGGCTCTTGGCTGGCGAAGAACAGAGGTGTGTGGATTCACGCCTGTCGCACGGTGAGGCCCGTTGAGCGCCTGAGTAAGGTGGACGTGGAAGAATCTGAGATCGAACGGATACAGAATGACGAATGCATCCCGCCCTATTCCAAGTGGTCAAGCAGGGCGGCGCGGACCACTGTCTCCGGGTGATCGCGTGCAGGTGATGGACCCGAAGGGGCGCTTGCACACCGTCACGTTGGTGCCGGGAGGCTACTTTCAGACGAACCGCGGTTCGCTACGCCACGACGACGTGCTTGGGAAACCGGACGGCCAGATCGTTGAGATCGCAGAAGGCAAGACGTTCCAGGTAATGCGCCCGCTACTATCCGACTACGTTCTGTCGATGCCCAGGGGCGCAGCGATTATCTATCCGAAAGATTCGGGACAGATTCTCCAACTGGCAGACATCTTCCCGGGCGCGCGCGTGTTGGAGGCCGGCGTCGGTTCCGGCGCACTCAGTCTTTCACTGTTGAGCTCGCTTGGTCCCGATGGATTGCTCCATTCCGTGGAACAGAGAGAAGAGTTCGCGGCGATCGCCGCGGCGAACGTGGACCTGTGGTTCGGCGGACGACACCCCGCATGGGAACTGGAAATCGGGAACGTGAAGGACGCCCTCGAATCCGCACCTGCCCACTTTTACGACCGCATTATTCTGGACCTGCTGGACCCATGGGAGTATGTGGAGGGCGTGGCGCACGCGCTGGCACCCGGCGGGGTTTTCCTCTCCTACGTTGCAACGGTCCCCCAGATGTCACGCGTTGTCGAAGCGCTGCGGGTCAGTGGGCTGTTCTCTAACCCGCACTCGGTGGAAACGTTGGTGCGAACGTGGCACGTGGAAGGTCTATCCGTGCGGCCGGACCACCGCATGGTGTCCCACACGGGTTTCCTGATTACGGCGCGCAGGCTTGCACCCGGAAGTGGCGCCCATTCCCTTACGCGCCGACCTGCTCCCGCAGCCGACGGCAAAGGTGGGGAGTGGGACAGCGTGGAGGAATGGACTTTGGAATCGCTTGGGATGCGCAGTCCGAACGCAAAAAAGCTCCGTCGACTGAGGCGCGACGTGGAAGGTCGGGTCGCCAAGTGGCTCGATGAACACGGCCAGGACACACAGCAAGACGATGAGGATGGGCAGACAACTGATGGACGGTAATGCGACAATTCCGTACCTGCGGCTCCAAGTCTCCGGACTGGAAGAGAAGAACGCGAACCTCACGGAGGCACTGCTTAGGGCTCGTAAGCAAATCACTGACTTGCAGACCCAGGTCGACCTGCTTAATCGGCCTCCGTCGGCCATCGGCATCCTGGTGTCCACCCACCCGCGGACCCTTGAGGTGGAGGTCATGCTGGGAACGCGGCGGATGCGTCTGGCAACTGCACCCGACCTCGATTTTTCCGCGCTCAGCCCCGGGCAGCTTCTGCGGATCGATGAACGCCAAACCGTCGCCGAAGGACTGGGGTTCCCGAAGGACGGCACCCTTAGCACCGTCCTCGAACTAATCGGAACCGACCGCGTACTGGTCACGTCGACCAGTGGACAAGACTACGTCTTGAACCTGGCGGGTCCCTTGCGCCACGGAATGCTGGAGCCCGGAGACTACGTGATGACTGACCTGCGCGCCGGGTTCGCGTATGAACGTGTCATCCGCACGGATATTGAGGACCTGCTAACTCCTGAGGTCCCCGACATCTCCTACAGTGACATCGGCGGTCTTGATGACCAAATAACGTTGGTTCGCGACGCGATTGAGCTTCCCTTCGCTCATCCGGAGCTTTTTGACCGCTACCACCTACGCCCACCGCGCGGCATCCTCCTATACGGCCCCCCGGGCTGCGGTAAGACACTGATCGCGAAGGCAGTCGCCACATCCTTGTCCGCGGGCCACAAGGACAAGAAAACCTACTTCATCTCAATTAAGGGGCCCGAACTACTGAACAAGTTCGTTGGGGAGACAGAGCGTCACATCCGTTCCATATTTGAGCGGGCCCGCGCCCTCGCATCCTCCGACGTCCCCGTCGTGGTTTTCTTCGATGAGATGGAGGCACTCTTCCGCACGCGTGGGACCGGTATCTCTTCCGATGTCGAAACGATGATCGTCCCGCAACTTTTGGCGGAGATGGACGGCCTCGAAAAACTGGAAAACGTCGTCGTCATTGGTGCTTCCAACCGGCCGGACATGATTGACCCCGCCGTGCTGCGACCAGGGCGGTTGGACGTGCGCATTCGTGTGGAGCGCCCGAACCGCCGTCAAGCAGGCGACATCTTCACCAAGTATCTGACGCCGGAACTGCCGATCGCGCCTGAGATGATCGCCAAGGAGGGTAGCCCCCAAGCGGCGGTGAACGTGATGATTGAGGCCGCCCTCGACCGCCTGTACAGCCGCGACCGCCACACCGCGTTATTCGAGGTCGTACTGGCCGATGGCTCCACCCAGATGATCTACCTGGGTGACTTGGTGTCCGGCGCGATGATTGCGGGAACCGTCGAGCGCGCAAAGAAGCTGGCCATCAAGGAGTCTTTGGAGACGGGCGAGGGCGGAATGTCCACTCTGCTCCTGCTGAGGGGAGTGGAGGAGGAGACGCGGGAGTCGATAGAGCTCGCTTCCACCACCAGTCCCGAAGAGTGGGCCCGCACCGTGGGCCTGCGAAGCACAGACGTGGTCAGCGTGACCACCCTAGGGAGGGCATAGGCCATGGGTACGCCAACTGCACGGCGCGTTATCGGGACGGAAACCGAATACGGCGTCTACGATCCCGAGGATAGCTATGCCAATCCGATCCACCTTTCGACGGAAGCCGTTCGAACCTGGGGCGCCCACTACCGAGGCGCCCTTGGCCCCGTTGGCTGGGACTACCGTGCTGAAGATCCACTGAACGACATTCGCGGAATGCGGCTGGACCGGGCAATGGTGGACCCGTCGCTACTCACCGACGATCCCTACCATCTGGCACCCACGGGCGGCTCGGAGGCGCTACCGGCGCCAACAGAAGAACAGATGCGCCTACCACGGCCGACCTCGATCGTCCTCACCAACGGCGCACGCTTCTACGTCGACCACGCACACCCCGAATATTCAGCGCCAGAAACGTCCAACGCCCGCGCCGCGGTCCTGTGGGACCTAGCAGGAGACGAAATTGCGCGCCGCGTGATGGACATGCGGGCCAAGGCGGGACTGAGCCCAATCGTCCTCGTGAAAAACAACGTCGACGGCAAGGGCGCAACCTACGGCTCCCATGAGAACTACCAGGTCAAACGCAGCGCAGACCTTGACGACCTCATCCGATTCTCCATACCCTTCCTTGTCACCCGCCAGATTTTCTGCGGCGCCGGACGCGTCGGACTGGGACAAAAGTCGGAGCGCGCCGGATTCCAAATCTCCCAACGCGCCGACTACGTCGAAAACGACATCGGCTTGGAAACGACGTTCAACCGGCCAATCTTCAACACGCGCGATGAGCCGCACTCCAACCACCACTACTGGAGGCGCGTACACGTCATCGGAGGCGACGCAAACCAGTTCCACGACTCCATGTTCCTAAGGCTGGGGACGACCGCGCTTGTTCTACGCGCACTGGAACAAGACACAAACATGGAGTGGGAGACCCTGGATCTGGACAACCCGATCGAGGCCGTTAAGGAAATCTCCCAAGACCTCACCCTCAAACGGGAGCTCCACATGCGCTCCGGTGAGCCGTCCACCGCCCTCGCAATACAAAGACGCTACATCCACCTGGTGACACAGGCGCTTCAAGGAGACCTCAACAATACGGAAAACGAGGTGCTTGAGAGGTGGGCCGACGTCCTCGACCGGATGGAAAAGGACCTCTTTTCCGTGGCCGCGGAAGTTGAGTGGGTTGGCAAGTACGCGCTGCTGAAGCGCCAGAAAGATCGACTGGGCACGAACTGGGACGATGCGCGGCTGGTCGCGATGGACCTACAGTGGGGGGACCTACGCCCGGAGAAATCTCTGGTCGTCGCACTGGAACGTGCCGGCATGGTGAATCGGATGTTCACCCAAGACCAGATCGACTGGGCGGTGGACAATCCGCCGCAAGACACGCGCGCGAAAGCCCGCGGTGACGCGGTGAGCCAAGACAGCGGATTGCGCCAAGCATCGTGGACCTCTTTGGTTAGGGAAGATCAGGGCGCATGGGTGCGAATCCCGCTTGCGGATCCGACGGACCCGTTGGGCTCGGTGGCCTCTGGCGACGCCACGGCCATGAAATAGCATTAGGACATAGGGGAGAGGACGAAAATGGGACAGCTTAGCGTTTACGGAGGCCTTGGCGACGGCGACGATGAGGATGATGCTGAAGTCGGTGGGCAGGTACAGGTAAACCCGCTTGACTCCATCTTGGATGAGATCGACGTTGTGCTTGAGCAGAACGCTGAATCATTCGTGCAGGGATTCGTACAAAAGGGCGGAGAATAAGTGCGTAGGCGCATTTTCGGTATAGAAACGGAATATGGTCTGACCTGTGCGTCTCTTACCGGAGGGGCGCCTCCAATGGGACCTGAGGAGTCCGCGCGGGTTCTTTTTGATCCGCTGGTAAAGAGGGGGCGCTCCACCAACGTTTTCCTGCGGAACGGTGGCCGACTCTACCTGGATGTTGGTGCACACCCGGAATATGCCACCGCGGAATGCGCGGACCTGTGGGACCTCTTGGCGCAGGTGCGGGCGGGCTCCGTGATCCTGTCGGACATGGCTACCGAAGCGGACGCCACCATGGCGCAAACGGGGGTCAAGGGCGCCATTCATCTGTTCGCTAACAATCTAGATTCTGCGGGCAACTCATTTGGGTGCCATGAGAACTACCTTTTGCGGCGAAGCCGCGACTTCCGTGAGATGGTTGATGCGCTCATCACGTTTTTTGTGTCGCGCCAGATCATCGCGGGTGCAGGTGCGATTGTGGGGGGCGAGGGCGGTCCGACGTACGCCTTCTCCGCGCGCGCCGACCAGATGCACGACGCCCTTTCCGGGGCGACGACACGCGTTCGTCCCATAATCAACACGCGCGATGAGCCGCTGTCGGATTCGACCTCCTACCGGAGGCTGCACGTAATTGTTGGGGATACGAACATGGCGGAGCCGTCTACCGCGTTGAAGGTGGCCTCAACGGATATCGTGCTGCACGCGTTGGAGTCGGGCGTGAACCTTTCCGACCTGGCTCTGGCGGATCCGATGGCCGCAATCCGTGCAATAAGCACAGACCTAACCGGCACCCATGCCGTAGAGCTGGCGGATGGGCGCCATATGACGGCGGTAGAGCTCCAGGAGCAGATCCGGACGCGCTGTCTGCGCGCTTTAGAAGGCGAGGGTGTCGGCGACCTCTACCAGTACTTGATCGGGCTGTGGGGGCGCGCCCTCGACGCTGTGTCAAGTGTAGATTGGTCCAGCATCGACACGGAACTTGACTTTGCAATCAAGAAGAAACTGGTTGACGCATACATGCAGCGCACGGGTGCAACGTTGGAAGACCCACGGGTCGCCAGGCTCATCTTGGCCTATCACGACATCACAATTGGGGGACTGCTGCCGCGCCTTGAGGACAGCGGAGCGGTGGTGCGGTTGACCAGCGCGGAGCAGGTTGATTACGCAGTCGCGGGTCCACCCACGACAACTAGGGCGTCTTTGCGTGGCAGGGTTATCGGTGCGGCAGAAGACCACATGCGTGACCTTGGTGCGGACTGGGTGACTTTGCGGCTTGAAGGTGAGGGCATGCTGGTGACGCTTCAGGATCCTTTCGCAACTGAGGACGAGGGCGTGGCTAAGCTCCTCTCCATCATTGAGGCGGCGTAAGCTCCAAGAACGATGTCTAGTCCTTTTCCTTCGCGTGCAAGCATTCACGGAAAGCATGCTTCCGTGAGGCCCCAGATTGCCGTGATTGACTTGGGCGCCGCGACTCAGGGTGTAGGCGCGGAGGCTGCGACTGTCACGGTTGAGCCTGTCGCGCCGACAGTGTTAGCGCTTGAAGAACCCGCGGCGAAACCCACCGAAGCGGAGGCGGCTTCCTCGCCGTCACGACCGCTTCCCAAGCGGAGGCAGGCACTGCCGCCCGCTCAAAAAGTGACCGCCCGAAAAGTGGCCGTTCAAACTGCTCCCGCTCAAAAGGCGACCGGTCGACATTGGGCGTGGGCGTTGGGTGTCTTCGTGACCTCCCTTGCCGTTGTGGCGGCCGTTCTCTTTGGGGGGCACTTCCTGTGGCAGGCGGGGATGCACCCTGTTGAAGCGGTGGAAGGACCGATGGACAGCGTAAGCGTCACGGGACGCCAAGGTTCGCAGCCGGTCTTGTCGCTTGACCGCCCTGTTGACGTTTATTCAGCGAAACTGCGCGTGGAAACGCGAGGGGACGGGCGGACTATCACGGAGGACAGCCCGGTCCTCGTGGCGCTGACTGCGTTCGACGGGAAGACGGGGGCGAACCTGAACCCCGATGGGGCAGCGAATCTGCTTCTGGCTTCGGCCAGTCAGACTGATCTGGGTGAGCTGCTCAGTTCCTTGCTGATAGGCAGCACAGAAGGATCGCGGCTTGTTGTTGCGCGTCCCCTGGAGGATGGGTCCACAGAAATCGATGTTGTGGACGTCCTGTACACGATCGCGAAGGGTGAGGTGAACCCGGATTCGTCTGGTCCCTTGGCTGTGTCGTTCTCAGATGATGGACCTGTCGTTTCGCGCGGGGCTGAGCCCCCCTCGGACCTAGTTGTGCAGGTTTTGAACACCGGAACGGGCGCTCAGGTGGCAGCCACGGATGTCGTGGTCGTGCAATATCTCGCGGGAACTTGGGCCGATGGGAGGATCGTTGGCTCTACGTGGGCAGCCGGGGCGCCGGTGATGATTGATCTCGAATCGTCGATGCCGGGGGTGCGGGATGCGCTCGTAGATCAGAGAGTGGGCAGTCGTCTAGCTGTGACCATTCCTGCGGAGATGGCGACGGGAGAGGATAATCTGTTCGTTGTCGTTGACATATTGGGCGCGATGCCGGCGGCTAACACTGATGCACCGACTGACCAGATTGGTCAGGACATACCCGAATAGCGCCTAAAGAGGGAAAAGATAATGGCAAAGAGAATCGAAGTCATTCCCTGCCTGGATATGAACCAGGGGCGCGTTGTTAAGGGCGTCAAATTTGAGGAACTCCGGGACGCTGGGGACGCCGTGGAGTTGGCGGAGCGCTACTTCCATGCGGGAGCCGATGAGATCGCGTTTCTAGATGTTTCGGCGTCCTCCGCGGGCGGTCGATCCATGGACAAGATCGTTAGGGACGCGACGAGAAACATTTCAGTTCCCATAGACGTAGGTGGCGGGATCAACTCAGTTGAGGAAGCCCGCAGGATAATTGACCTGGGCGCAACAAGGGTTTCGGTCAACACTGCGGCGCTGGCCCGTCCGGATCTGATTGATGAGCTGGTTCGGGAGTTCGGCAGTGAGGCGGTCATCGTGTCGTTGGACGTTCGCTCCAATGCGGGCGAGGGCGAGCTGAGGTTTGAGGTAACCACGCACGGTGGGAAACGCGGAACTGGGATTGCGGCATCAGACTGGGCGCGCGAAGTTGAGAAGCGCGGCGCTGGCATGATCATGCTTAACTCAATCGCGGAGGATGGCGTGCAGTCTGGCTACGACATTCCTTTGCTGAGGGAGATCAGAGAGGCTGTTCAGACATACCTGATCGCATCTGGTGGGGCGGGAAAACTCGAGGACTTTGTGGAGGCCGCCCAGGCGGGGGCTGATGCGGTGCTGGCAGCGTCCGTGTTCCACTTTGGGGTTGTCACGATCCCTGAGGTCAAGCTGGCTTTGAGCCAAGCCGGTTTTACTGTGAGTGGCGAATCTGCGTGACCTTGGATGAAAGCATCGCTTCTAGGCTGAAGCATGACCCACAAGGGCTGATCTGTGCGGTGGTCCAAGACCACCGCACAGGTCGGGTCCTCATGGTGGGCTACATGGACAATGAAGCACTCTGTCGGACGCTGGAGTCGGGAAAAGTCACTTTTTGGTCAAGATCCAGGCAGGAATATTGGCAAAAGGGTGAGACCAGCGGCAACACTCTGAACCTCGTTCAGGTTGAAATTGACTGTGACGGGGATGCTTTACTGGTCCAGGCGGATCCTGTCGGACCCACCTGTCACACTGGGGTTGTATCGTGTTTCGATGCCGGTGGGAAAGTCCCGTTGCCCGGACGTGGTCATTGACGGGTCCGGAACCGGCCTAACATTCAGGGGTAAGGAGGCGACTATGACGGTCCTTGACGACATCATCGTCGGCGTGAAATCCCGACTACGAACGCGTGAGGCATTGGTCCCACTGGAGGAGATCAAGAGGCGCGCTAACGCTCAGCCACAGGCAAAAGACGTGGTATCAGCATTGCGGGATGTCCCCGGTGCTGTTTCGATCATCGCTGAAATTAAACGTAAATCGCCCTCGAAAGGGCAGCTAAGCGAAATACCGGACCCGGCGGCACTGGCTCAGATATATGAGGCCGGAGGGGCCTCGATGATCTCAGTCCTGACTGAAGAGCTTAGATTCAATGGGTCCTTAGAAGACTTCGCGCAGGTTCGCAGGGCAGTTGATATCCCTTTGCTGCGCAAAGACTTCATAGTTACGCCCTACCAGGTGCACGAAGCACGCGCATACGGTGCGGACGCCTTGTTGCTGATTGTTGCGGCACTGGAGCAGCCTGCACTTGTTTCACTCATTGAACGCACGAAATCACTGGGTATGACTCCCTTGGTTGAAACGCACTCCCGGCTGGAGGTGTTTCAGGCATTGGACGCTGGCGCGGAGGTGATTGGTGTCAACGCGCGCAACCTCAAGGATCTAACTGTGGATCGGCGTACGGTCGAAGAAGTCATTGATGTCATTCCTCAGGGCGTAGTCGCCGTTGCTGAATCGGGGGTGCGCTCTTCAAGGGACGTGTTGGAGTATGCGTTGGCGGGTGCGGACTCCGTCCTCGTGGGTGAAGCGCTGGTAACCAGCCGATCTCCTTTGGAGCAGATCAAGGACATGGTGAGCGCGGGGGCGCATCCGGCGCTATTGACAGACCGGAAGAGAAGAGTGCGCGCTGCAAGGGAAGAGGCATAGTTTGGATCAGAACCAGTCCCGGTATTTTGGTGAGTTCGGGGGCCGCTTCATCGCGGAACCGCTGATGGCGGCGGTGGAGGAGCTTGGCGAAGCGTGGCATGAGGCGTGGGCGGATCCTGATTTCCGCAGCGACTTTGAAACGCTGCTGCGCGATTACGCAAACCGACCCTCCCTGCTGACGGAGGTTCCCCGGTTCGCGGAAGGTACGGGTACGCGAATCTTCCTGAAGCGTGAGGACCTGAACCACACTGGTTCCCACAAGATAAACAACGTCCTCGGACAGGCGCTTCTCACCAAAAGGTTGGGGAAGACACGCGTCATCGCGGAGACTGGCGCTGGGCAGCACGGGGTTGCGACCGCAACGGCCGCAGCTCTGATGGGCTTGGATTGCACGGTATACATGGGCTATGAAGACACCAAGCGTCAGGCCCTGAACGTTGCGCGCATGCAGGTCTTGGGTGCGGAAGTCATCGCGGTGACGCAGGGAAGCCAAACTTTGAAGGATGCGGTGAATGAGGCGTTCAGAGACTGGGTGACGAATGTCGCAGACACCAACTACATTTTCGGCACTGCGGCCGGCCCCGATCCGTTCCCCACGATGGTGAGAGATCTTCAGAGGGTGATCGGAGATGAGGCGCGCGCACAGATTATTGAGGATGCCGGAAGGCTTCCCGATGCCGTTTTTGCATGCGTCGGTGGGGGCTCTAACGCCATAGGGATGTTTACGGCGTTCGTGCCGGATCAGGACGTCGCGCTAGTTGGTTGTGAAGCTGGCGGCGAAGGCTTCCTTAGTGGCCGGCACGCAGCATCTATCACACAGCGTGAAGTGGGGATACTGCATGGGGCGCGAACCTACGTCCTCCAGGAGCGTGACGGGCAGACCAAAGAATCCCACTCCATCTCCGCTGGTTTGGATTACCCGGGTGTCGGCCCGGAGCATGCAGCACTTGCCGCTAGTGGAAGGGCAATATATGTGCCGATAAGCGATGCGGAAGCCATGGACGCCTTTCTGAGGCTTTCGCGAACCGAAGGGATCATCCCTGCTATTGAGTCGGCGCACGCGTTGGCCGGGGCGCTTGAGTGGGCTCAGGAGATGGGGTCGGACGCTGCATCCGAGGTGCCGGTGCTATTGGTGAGCCTGTCCGGCCGTGGCGACAAGGACATGGAGACTGCCGCACGCTGGTTCGGTTTCGGGGAGCCCTCTTTCGACAGAGTTGATCCCTCTGCGGTCGGCGGCAGGTCCACCGAACCCCCGTCGGAGTCAGTGCCAGATGCAGATGATCCGAAGTGGGATACGGTCAGTGGCCCTGTTGAGGTAGAGGAAGAGGTGGCGCCGTGAGGCACAGCGCTCAGGCAATTCGCGCGGAACTTGAGAAGGGGAACGCCGCACTAATTGGATACCTACCCTTGGGGTACCCCACGGTTGAAAAATCCGTGGAGGCTGCGAAGACCATGGTGGAAAACGGTGTAGACGCCATTGAGCTTGGCTTCCCTTACTCTGACCCCGGCATGGATGGTCCCGTCATAGAACACGCTGCTGGCGTGGCTCTGGCCCACGGCACCCACTTGGAGGACCTCTTCGATGCGGTCGCTCAGATTACGCAAACCGGCGCGCCGGTCCTATCTATGACGTATTGGAACCCTGTCCACTGGTATGGGGTACCGGGATTCGCAGAGGAATTTGCCAAGAGCGGGGGCGCAGGCCTCATAACGCCCGACCTGCCACCGGAAGAGGCAGCAGAGTGGGTGGCCGCTTCAGACCAGTCTGATCTAGAGCGGGTGTTTCTGGCAGCACCGTCCTCGCCCGACGCAAGACTGAGGCTAATCAGCCAGGCTTCCAATGGCTGGGTTTATGCCGCTTCGACCATGGGTGTCACGGGTAAGAGATCATCGGTAGATTCAGCGGCTCGCGGCTTAGTTGAGCGATGCAGGGAAGCAGGTGCCCCGCTTGTCTGCGTGGGCTTGGGCGTCTCGACCGGGGAGCAGGCAAATGAGATCGCTTCATACGCGGATGGCGTGATTGTCGGGTCCGCATTTGTGAAGCTACTTGGGAATGAAGACTGGGACAAGGCGCTTGAGGACGTCGCGCTTTTGGCGCGGGACCTCAAGGAAGGAACTACTGGGGTTAAATGATGTCGTTCACCGGAGCAGTTTCGGGGCTGCAGGTGGCAGCCTACTCAGCATCGATTCCTTCCCCGCCAGTTGGCACCCTGTGGTTGGGTCCGGTTCCGCTGCGCGCATACGGAATCCTGATGGTCACGGCCATGATCGTCGCGACGTGGGTGACCTACGTTAGATACCGTGCCGCGGGGGGCGAGGGCGATGTAGTGCTGGACACGACCATGTGGGCAATCCCGTTCGGAATCGTTGGGGCACGCCTGTACCACGTTGTGACCACACCTGCGGGTTACTTTGGCCCGGACGGAGACCCCTGGGCAATCCTGCGTATCTGGGAAGGCGGATTAGCCATCTACGGTGCCGTCGCTTTCGGAGCCGTTGGGGCCGTAATAGGGTTGCGCCGCGCAGGCCAAAGGGTGGGTCCATTCGCGGATGCCTTGGCTCCCGGCCTGCTTATCGCGCAGGCTATTGGCAGATTTGGGAACTACTTCAATCAGGAGCTGTTCGGTTCCCAGACATCACTGCCATGGGGTTTGGAAATAGACGCTGCCCACCTGCCCGCAGGCTATCCGGAAGGCACCCTGTTCCATCCCACGTTCCTTTACGAGGGGATCTGGAACGTGAGCATGGCGTTGCTGATCATTTACATCGGTAGGCGCTTCACCATGAAGTCCGGCCAGCTAATGGCTCTTTACATGATTGCGTACCCGTTGGGGCGCCTATGGATGGAAACGATGCGTTTGGATCCCGCGCGGGAGTATCTCGGGCTTCGCCTGAATGCTTGGACGTCGATCTTCACGATTGCTGCCGGTTTGGTCGTGTTCTTCATCTGTGCAAAGGTTGGTGCCCCAACGGAGATTTCTGCGAAAGAAAGGGAAGCCTACATCGCCATTGTTGCAAAGAAGAACCCGAAGCGCGCTGAAGAGTTACAGATCAGTAGTGACGAAGAAGCGGAGGAGCAGGCGTCCGACGACGCCGCAACCGAGGATCTTGGTGCCGAAGACGAAGACGGTGACCGGACGCAGAGTCGACCCTCACGTAAATCCCACTGACACGGGATAAGCTGGTCGTGGCTTATGAAAATTCACAGACCCAGTAGTTCCTTGATGATAGGAAAGTAAATGCGTAGAGCGAAGATTGTCTGCACGATAGGTCCGGCCACGGAGTCTTCGTCGCAGATTCAGGCCCTGGTTGACGCGGGCATGGACGTCGCGCGTATCAACCGAAGCCACGGAGTTGCGGAAGAGCACGCAAGGGTGATTCGCAGGGTCCGAAGGGCAGCGGATAACTCCGGCAGAGCAGTTGCGGTGCTGGTTGATCTTCAAGGACCGAAGATCCGACTGGAGACGTTCGCGGATGGCCCACAGATGCTGTCAGAAGGCGACATCTTCACCATCACCACGCGGGACGTACCCGGCACGAAAGAGCTGGTCGGGACGACCTTTAAGGGTCTGCCCGGTGACTGCCGTCCCGGTGACAGACTCTTGGTCGATGATGGCAATGTTGGACTTCGCGTCATGGAGGTTACAGACACCGACGTCGTGACCCGCGTTGAGGTTCCGGGTATGGTGTCGGACCACAAAGGCCTGAACCTGCCTGGCGTTGCAGTCTCGGTACCGGCGCTGTCCGACAAGGACAGGGAAGATCTACGCTGGGGGCTGCGTGAGGGCGCGGACTTCATCGCACTATCGTTCGTCCGTGATGCTGCGGACGTGAATGATGTCCGCCAGATCATGATCGAAGAGGGCATCATCGTTCCGGTTATTGCCAAGATTGAGAAGCCGCAGGCGGTTGAGAATCTGGCGGAGATCGTGGAGGCCTTTGACGGCATCATGGTTGCCCGCGGTGACCTGGGTGTTGAGATGCCACTGGAGGAGGTGCCGCTGGTCCAGAAGGAAGCCATTGAGTTGGCGCGACGCGCCGCGAAGCCTGCCATTGTTGCAACCCAGGTTATGGACTCCATGATTAAGAATCCGCGCCCGACGCGCGCGGAGACTTCGGACTGTGCGAACGCTGTCCTTGACGGCGCCGACGCGGTGATGCTCTCGGGTGAAACGTCGATTGGTGCATTCCCGATCCAGGCGGTGCGCACCATGGCCCGCATTATTGAGAACACTGAGGAGAACGGTGGGGACCGGATCGCGCCGCTCGGGGCGTTCCAAGCGGACCAGTCCGGTGTTATCTGCCAGGCGGCAGCCGCCCTCGCCCAAACGCTCCATGCCCGGTATTTGGTGACGTTCACGACGTCTGGCTACACCGCGCGTCAGATGTCGCGTATGCGTAGTCAGATTCCTCAGATCGCCTTTACGCCACTTGATGCGACTCGCCGACAGTTGGCGCTGTCTTGGGGTGTGCAGACGTACAAGCTGCCGACCGTCTACCACACGGATGACATGGTGGAGCAGGTCAGCCAGGTGGCGCGCGCTGCACGCATCGTCGAAGGTGGCGAACGACTGGTTATCGTTGCGGGAATGCCGCCGGGAACTGAAAAGGCGTCGAACTCGATTCGTGTGCACCAGATTCCGGGGGATCCCACGCAGATGGTGACTGCGTTCAGCTCCGGTAGTGGAGACATGCCGTTCAACGCATAGTGGCAAAAGGGAGGGCCCGGTTCACTTGAACCGGGCTTTTCCTCGTATCTGCGGCATATCCGTGGCTGAGCGTGTAACCTACCTCTCATGAGCGATAAGACTTCGAATAAGGTGGCGAAGCTGCCAAACGACGTGTATGAGGCAGAACTGTTCAGGCTTCAGGCCGAACTTGTTAAGTTGCAAGAGTGGGTGAAGCAAACCGGAAAACGTGTCGTTGTTATCTTTGAGGGGCGCGATGCAGCGGGCAAAGGTGGCGCAATAAAACGAATCACGGAATATCTGTCGCCCCGTATCGTTCGCGTCGTGGCGCTGCCGGCCCCGAACGACCGCGAAGAGACACAGTGGTATTTTCAGCGTTACGTGACTCATCTACCGGCTGCGGGCGAAATCGTTTTGTTCGACAGATCTTGGTACAACCGGGCCGGGGTCGAACGGGTAATGGGCTTCTGCACGCCGGCCCAGTACAACCTGTTTATGCGTCAGGTGCCGATATTTGAAGACATGTTGATCAACGACGGAATCATGCTCCGGAAGTACTGGTTCTCCGTGTCGGAAAAGGAACAGTTGAAGAGGTTCCGTTCGCGTCTGAAGGACCCGGTGCGGCGCTGGAAACTGTCGTCCATGGATCTTGAGTCGGTTCACAGGTGGGAAGAATATTCCCGTGCCAAGGACGACATGTTCATCCACACGGACACGATTACGTCACCTTGGTACATTGTGGAGTCCGACATAAAGAAGAACGCTCGGATTAACATGATTCATCATCTGCTTTCCACCATCCCGTACAAGGAAGTGCCGCAGGAGAAGGTTGTCCTCCCCAAAGAGGTGCGTAAGCCGGACAACTACCGACGTATTCCAAAGGCTTTGGAGAATGAGGTTCCAGACTTCGCCGCGACCTTGCTTGGCCACCCACTTGCAGGGGAGCACATGGAGGACCTAGAGAAGGACATGTAGACAAATTGAGGTCTCTAACGCATTTTCGTTACCTGACCGTGATTTTTGATGGTGAATTGCGCTACTGTGCTTATGAACCGTTGAAAGGACAATATGTCTAGCCCTATTGCTAGGAATGCAAAGCGCCGTGTGGCTGCGGGTGCCGTGACCTTGTCGCTGCTGGCGACACCATCTTTGGCTCTTGTTGCAAGCGCGACGACAGTTGTGGAACCGAACCACAGGTCAGAGCAGTCTTCGGAAGCTTTGTTCGCGATCTCAAAGATCGGGTTCAACACCATCGTCATTGAAGATCCCGATCTCCCCGCAGATACAGAGGTTGTAGAATCTGAGGGAGTAGCAGGATCCAAGCACGTCTATACGATGCCGGTGTTTGGCAGCGACGGCATGCCTCTCCAACGTGAGGTTGTCGTTACGGAGCCTGTGGACCGCGTGATTCGCAAGGGTACCGGCCTTGAAATGCCAGTAGTCAAAGAGGCGCCGAAGCCCGTGGTGGAGGAAAAGGTGGCCGCGCCTGCTGGGCAACAACAGGCTGCGTCCCGTGGGAGCGACGTAACGTACGAAGAGGCGCCGACGTACACGGATGTGTCCACGTCCGCTGAATACTCGCTGGACTACTTCCTAAGCGCGGGTGTCATCAACTGGGGTGGTTACAAGTTCACCTACTACAGCCAGAGCGTTCTACCAGGTGGTGGGCTGTCAATCCCCGGACGCCACGTGAATGCGGGCGGTTACGTCTCTGACGGCGACGGATACATCGTCTTGGCGGGGTCCGCGCCTAAGGGTACCGTCTACCCAACCCCGTTCGGCTACTCCGGAAAGATCTACGACCGTGGGACGTCTGGTAACCACTTGGATGTATACATCCGATAACAGATAAGAATTTCTGGGTGAGGGGCCGCGCGGGTGCGTGGCCTCTCATTCTTTTGTGCGACAATGAGCCGTGCCCGTCGCGAGGCGGCCACTGCAATCACTGACTTATCTGGAAGGTTTCTCTCCGATGTCCGCAAATATCTTTGTGCCGCTCAATCAGCCGCTGTACGGCGCCTCCTTCGGCCAAGCGGTCTCACGATTCTTCAAGAAGTACGCGACCTTTTCCGGGAGGGCCTCCCGATCTGAATACTGGTGGGTGCAACTGTTCTTGTGGCTCATCAGCATTGTCCCGGGCATCCTCATTGCGGCCGGGTCCGCAGACGCTGCATCGAATGGGCAGTACGTTACATCCAATGCGTTGGGGGTCATCGGCCTCGTTCTCGCCTTCCTCATAGCGATCGCCACCGTTATCCCTACGCTGGCACTCACCTGGCGACGCTTACATGACGCGAATCTCTCCGGCTGGTTCTACCTACTGATCTTTGTCCCCGGTGTTGGAGGTCTGATCATCTTCATATTGTCATTGCTGCCCTCCAACCCTGCGGGGGCCAGGTTCGACCAGTAGCTCCACAGCGTGAACGCGAGAAACGCCACGATATGGAGCGTGCATAAGGCACGCTTTGCGGCTATTCTTGTACTCGCGTTCACGCGCTGCCCCGATAGCCCAACTGGCAGAGGCGGTCGGCTCAAACCCGGCTTGTTGTGGGTTCGAATCCCACTCGGGGTACAGAACTCTCCGTCACTTCCGTGACGGAGAGTATTTGTTTTGAGGAATTGTGATGCCTGATTTTCGGGGTGAGCGTAACCGGTGAACTGGGATAGGCCGGGTTCGAAAGTCACGCCGGCGACGAAGGGGCCCGTGGAGCCGCCCTCGTCTCCTCAGCGGCCGCGCATAGTCGGACTGGATGGCATCCGTGCGCTGGCTGCAGGGTTGGTGCTGTGCTATCACCTGATTCCGTCGTGGCGCGGTGCGGGCTACGTGGGTGTGGACATGTTCTTTGTCCTCTCTGGCTTTCTGATTACGTCACTGCTTCTGCGTGAGCTGGCTTTGCGCAAGTCAATCCGCGTCGGGAACTTTTGGGTCCGCCGCATCAGACGTCTAGTACCCGCCGTCGTGTTCGCAACCGTAGGGACAGTCGCCCTCGCCCGAGTTGTCGGAGGTGACGCGCTGGTCCAGCTGCCTTGGCAGGTGGCGGGGTCCCTTACCAGCACCTACAACCTGCTGCAGATAGCCAACGCGGCGCCATATTTCGGGCAGCGTTCACCGCTTCTGCTCACGAATGTATGGTCACTGTCCCTCGAAATGCAGTTCTACGTCGTCTGGCCGGTGTTGCTGGTCCTGATCATTTTGTTCGTTCCTTCTCGTTTCGCACCATGGGTGTCACTGGGAATCGCGGCGCTATCCGCGGGGTGGAACTGGTACCTGGTCCACATTGCAGACGAGGTTACGAGGGCGTATGTCGGTACAGACGCGCACGCGTTCGGGTTGATGATCGGCGCGGCTATCGCGTTCTGGGTCCCACGGATCATGGTTGACATGCCAAGGATGCTGCCTGCCACTACGCGGAGGGTCCTCGGCGTCCTAACGTGGGTCGGGTTGGCGGGCGCTCTTGCGATCGGCGTATTCGTCCACAATGGTCCGTGGATGTACCCGTGGGGCATGCTTGCGGCCTCGGCCTTTACGGCTCTCACAATCCGTGGTCTGCTGCCAGACGCGCTCTCAGCGCCGTCTTCGGTGCTGGCAACAGTGCTTTCCTCACGCCCCATGGTCTGGTTCGGGGAAAGGTCGTACAGCGTGTACCTCTGGCACTGGCCCCTGTGGGTTCTTGCTTTCTTCACGTTCAGGCGGGCCAGTCTGGCCGTCGGATTCTTAGTGCTCGTTGTTTCCTTGGTGATGGCGGAAATCTCTTATCGGTATGTGGAGACACCTATCAGGGTCCACGGGCTGAAGACGTGGTTCCTCAACATTGGCAGGCTTTCGGTGAGGGCCCGCCAAATCCTGGGCGCGGGCGTGGTCGTGACTATGATCCTGTTCGTCTGGGCACTGTTCACTTCTCCCGCGCAGTCTTCCACGGAGCGGCTATTCGACACGGCAGCCCAGGCGAAAGAAGCAGAGGACATCGACGCCACCGATGGGGCGCTGCCTCTTCCGGGCGTGTGGAATCCGTCTGCTCTGAAGGAGTTCGTTTCATCGGGCGGTAACCGTTCCACAACGTCGCATGGTGCGGGGGACCAGGTAACGATCATTGGTGACTCGGTGACACTGGTATCAGAAGAACAGCTCTATGAGCGTTTGCCGGGTGTGTTCATCGACTCAGAGGTTTCCCGCCCCATGGCGGACCTTCCCGCTGTGGTGGACAGCGTGCGGGAACAGGGGTTCTTGCGGGAGTACGTGGTTGTTTCCCTTGCGGTTAACGCCTCCGTCGGAGAGCAGGACATAGAAGCCATGTTTGCCGCCTTAGGGCCGGGGCACAAAATCGTTTTGGTTACCGGGTACGGTCCCGAGAATGAGTATTGGATCGCGGAAGCAAACGCCAAGATTTATGAGGTAGGCGAACGGTACCCGGACATTGTTCGCATTGCGGACTGGGCGCCTATCGCTGCGGCGAACCACGACCTGCTGGCGGGTGACCTGACACACCCAGGACCGGCCGGCTCGGCACTCTACGCTGACGAAATTGTCCGGGCGCTCAACAGCTTCAACTAGTTTGTGCGTTCGCACCGCCTTAGCTTATGGCGGTGCGTGGCCTTCACAGAGGGGAGTGCTGCTCGCGCCGCGCGCCTCAGCTAGTTGGTTGGGCGAGGGCGTTCCTGTCGGACTTCCGACGGGCTGAGGTGCTCAAGCAGATCAAGCAGACGTCGCGGGAAGATACCAAAGGCCGCTCCCGCGTGGGTGGCGGCTTAGTTGCTTAGCTACCGAAAGCCGCCGGTATATCTGTGGGATACCGGCGGCTTTAGGCGACAAAAGAAGCTTGACGCTACGGAGAAGGAGAACTCCGCGTCTACTGGCTCTTCGTCGCGGGTGCTGGCTTATTCTCTCTGGAGACTGCGCGCAGGAGCGGCGTGTCCATCCGGGATACGTGTTCAGTGATCCTTGCAACGTCTTTCGGGTTGGACTTACCCCTTGCGTTCCACACGACGAAACCCAACGCCACCATGGCTACGCCGATAACGACCTGCCACCATTCACCCAGTGATGGGATCTGGAGGGATGCAGCGGCCACAGCCAACACCGGTATGATTCCTCCTCCGGGCAGCTTCATTCCCGGTGTCTTCCACTTTTCGAAACCCATCTTCGCTGCGGTGATATCCACAATCACCAGTGCGATGATGCCCGATACGTTGGTGAAGACAACGATCATCTTCATTCCGCCGCTACCAGTCAGGTTGGCAGCGATCATGAGGATCAGGATTAGTGCGCCTGAAAGGGTTACAGCCGGGATGGGGTTACCCTTCTTCGACAGCTTCCCAAGGCCGGTGGGAATGTCCTGATTCTGCGCCATGCGGACCAAGAGGTCCGAAGAACCCAAGAGATTAGCATTCGCGCCGGAGAGGGTAGAGACAAGCGCCGCTATCCCCAGGAGGATCGCGCCCCAGTGTCCCATCAATTTTTCTGCAGCCAAAGTCAGCCCGTGACTTTCGAAGCCCGACTCACCTGAGGTTCCCGAAACGACAAGGGCCACGGCAACGCCGATGTAGATAACGGCGACGATCACCAGGGACAGAATGATTGCGAGCGGCACTTTTCGTTGCGCATCCTGTACCGAGCCGGACATGTTGGTGATGACGTTGAATCCGGAGTAGGCCGTGAACAGGATCGCGGTTGCCGCAAGGACGGATCCCATCCCGTGAGGAGTCCAACTGTCGAAGAAGCTTGGCTTGAATGCTTTCAGGCCGAAGACAATCAGGATGATCAGGACGCTCAGCTTGAATCCGACCATGACCGTCTCTGCTTTCCCGACGAGGCCGGCGGGACCGTAGTTCAGCAATATCAGAGCAAAGGCCGCGACCAAAGCCGCGACTATCGCGCTTCCCCTAGGTACGAAGACAAGGAAATAGCTTCCGAAGGACATAAGTACGTAGGACACGCCCGTGATCCCCATTATGTAGAACGCCCACATCGTGATGAAACGCCAGATGGGGGACAGCACCGTGCCGATGGGTGCATACCCGGTTTCGCCTGGCTTAGCGCGGGAGGCGACCGCTGCGAAGCTCAACGCCGAAAGGGTCATCACGATCCCCGCGAAAATGTAGGCCAAGATTGCGCCGGGCCCCGCGTCCTTCACCACCATGCCGGACAGGGCGAATACACCACCGCCGACCATGGTGCCGACGGCGAACGCAATCAATGAGATCATCCCGATTGAATGGCTATTAGCCGTTCGCCCCTTGGTCCCCGAGGTGCCACCAGACGGGGCGGGCGAGGACGCGGAGCTTTTCGGGGGATTGGACTGCATTGGATTACCTCCAAGGGTTTTTCTGCTGACAGTTGGCTGTGGTGGTGGAATATTCTGGCATGCCGTGGGACGCCACGATACTCCTAACCCTAGATATCTAGGCAGGCTCAGAGAACTTGAATAGCTCTGCGTCCACCAATGCGTCGGCTTGGTTGCCAATCCGGCCCGTCATCTTCGTCATATCGAGGCACTTCACGGAAGCGCCCGCAGAGACATCAAGGTCGGTGAAATCTAGCCAAATCATGTAGGGGGTAAACATCGATTCGAAAATGTACCGCATGTTCGTGTGGTCACTGGATGCCCTCCAGATGGTCGGCGCGATCATCGGTTGATCTATCGAGGCGGCCCCAAAAGGTTGGGCAGCGTCCCTTAGAACAGACAGGATCTCAGCCATGGCCATGTCTGGCGAGGTCGGAGCAGTGAGATGGTTGCGGTAGTACGTCGCGCGGACGAAACGGTCCTCAGCTGAAGTGGTGCCCGGCAGTGGCGCCGTCCCCCCGAAGCCCTCATATTTTTTCAGATTTGCCAGCTGCTCATCGAAAGTGGGCTTGTTTGTGAGCGTCGTGTACTGCTTGCCGTGGTGGATAATAATCTTGCTGTCTAAGGACTCTATGACAGCAACGTCACCCGTCGCATCGGAGATTTGAATGTGCACAACAGCTTCGCGACCAGCGACGTTGGCGGCGATCACCTGGTATGGGTTCTTCTCATAGTCGGCGACAGCCTCCGCGACAGTCGCAAAGTTGTCGAGGTAATACTGGGCCCAGAGGCTAACGGACAACCCCAACCTTGAAGCGTCCCTGTTTCCATAGGCACTGGGGGTGAGCCAGAGCATATGTGCCGCCAAGCCTTTTTCATTCAGGCCGTCTGCTGTGCCGATGTCGTATGCGGAACAAATGACGCTTCCATACTTAGAGGTCCACCGGAGCGGGTTTGGATCAGTGGGGCCGCCCCCGTCAACTACGCGGCCAGCGGGAACAGTCCAGAGCTTTGACTCCATCGGCTCAAACCAGTCCATGTTTCTGGATGACACTACGGCTTGGCCGTTATCGGCCCAGACGACTACGGTGCACATTCGTGATCAGATGTCCCTTCTAAAGACTTGACGATAAATCCGACAGGACTGAGATTCTCAGGTTTGCCTTCGCGGCACAAAAGCGCGCCTACGCAATAGATGAAAGACCTCCGACCAGCCCCGACGTTACAGGGCGCTCTATCGTAACTCGTCAAGCGTACCGGCAAATGCACAAATCCGGCGTTGCTGAGTGCGCACAATTCCGTTGCTTAAGCCAGAATGGAGTTTCAAAATGTGTTTTGTTTGCTTTCGGGTATCTAGGCGAAGATGGGTTTCCTCAAGGTAGGCTGAACCCAGCCGAAGAATAGGAAAGATCCATGACGAACCCTGAATCGACCGCGAAGAGAGTACTGGTCGCCGAAGATGAAACGCTGATCCGTATGGACATCGTTGAAACTTTGGTTGCGGCAGGCTTCGACGTTGTTGGTGAGGCTGCAGATGGCCAGGAAGCGATTGACCTTGCACTTGAGCTTGAGCCAGATCTTTGCGTACTGGATGTGAAGATGCCAAAGGTTGAGGGCATCACGGCGGCGGAGGAGATCCTCAAAGAGCTTTCGTGTGCGATTGTCATGTTGACCGCCTTCTCCCAAAAAGAGTTGGTGCAGCGCGCGGCGGAGGTTGGCGCCATGGCCTACGTCACCAAGCCCTTCGGTCCCAAAGATTTGATTCCCGCGGTGGAGATCGCACTGTCACGCCAAGCGCAGATTGAGGCCCTTGAGGCGGACGTAGCGGACCTGGCGGAACGGTTCGAAACCCGTAAGAGGGTCGACCGGGCAAAGGCACTGCTGATCGCCAAGATGGACATGACGGAGCCTGAGGCGTTCCGTTGGATTCAGAAGACTTCCATGGATCGGCGCCTGTCGATGCGTGAGGTTGCGGATGCGGTGATCGATCAGGTGGCTGGTTAGACCACGATCAACGCGTTAGTGACAAGGGCCGTTGCGATCAGATGGCCCTTTTCGCTATGCACCGCGACGCTGTGAACCGCCCTTGTCCTGCCCAGCTGAACGGCCGTGGCGGTCGCTGTCACGGTGCCTGAGCGTGCGGGACGCAGATGCGCGATGGTGAGCTCTGTCCCCACGGCAACCATCTGGAGCGTTGCGGCGTGTGAGTTGGCGGCCGCAGATGCCGCATTCTCACATAACGCTGCGGTGGCGCCCCCGTGCAATACCCCTGCCACCTGAGTGTTACCTTCGACGGGCATCACAAATTCTGCCTGGGCCGGGGACACAAAGATGGCTTCTATCCCAAGTTTCTGGGCGAGGGTGTTATCCACGCCCCCAACCACGCCGTTATCTTCCATGCGTGCGCGGGTGGTCTGGGTGTTGGCGGGCACCGATTCGTCCTCGTTCATGGCTTCCTTTCACGGTTGACGCGTGGAACTAACACTAATGGCCATCTAGGCTGGGGGTGTGAGTAACAAACTGCTGATAATCGACGGTCATTCAATGGCGTTCCGGGCGTTCTATGCGCTGCCGGCTGACTCTTTCGTGGTCGCTGGGGGCCAACATACCAACGCGGTCTATGGGTTCTTATCCATGCTGGTGAAACTCTTGGACACCGAAAAGCCGACGCACTTGGCGGTTGCTTTTGATGAGTCACGTGAGTCGTTCCGCACGGAGCTATATCCGGAGTACAAGGGGACACGCGACAGCGCACCGGCAGAATTTGAGGGCCAGGTGGACCTGATTAAGGCCGTCCTCGAAAAGATGGCGGTTCGGACGCTGACTTTCCCCGACTTTGAAGCCGACGACGTCCTGGCGACCTTGTCGGTGGAGGGACGCGACGATGGTTTTAAAGTCTTGGTTGCATCGGGGGACCGCGATACTTTTCAGCTGGTGAACAACGATGTCACGGTCCTATATCCGGGGCGTTCCGCGTCTGACCTGCACTACATGACGCCAGAGGCTGTTGAAGCTAAGTATGGTGTGACACCTGCTGAGTACCCAGAGTTGGCCGCGATAGTCGGCGAAACCTCAGACAACCTGCCCGGGGTCCCCGGGGTGGGTCCCAAGACGGCTGCCCAGTGGCTAAACAAGTACGGGGGACTTGAAGCGCTGATTGAGAACGCGTCCAAGATTGGTGGAAAACGCGGAGAAGCGTTCCGTGAGCACATCGGTGACGTTGAGCGCAACCGACGCCTCAACGCCCTCGTCACAGACATGGACCTGGATGTTTCACCCGCAGAATGCACGGTGGGCCAGCCCGACCAGGAGGGGCTCGCGTCCCTGTTCGACACCCTGGAGTTCGGAAGTATGCGCGGACGTGTCTCAAAGGCGATGGCGCCGCTGTGGAACGGGGCGGAGGTGGAAGAGGTTCAGGTTGAGGGGGAAGCCGCGCGGGACGAGGGCGAGAGAGCGCCCGTTGAAGTCATCGTAATGACAGAAGAGGCTGACCTAGGAACGCTGCTTAACGCCCTCGACGGACAAGATGTAGCGATATGGGCGGAGGGGCGCCTGGCTCCCACGGCACCCCGGATAGATTCCATTGCGTTGGCGACGGCCGATACGGCTTTGGTGTTCGACACGGCGGATCTGTCGGAGGAACAGGACGCGCTCCTTGCACGTTTCCTAGGGGACCACAGCAGGTTCGTGGTGCACGGCGGGAAGGCATTGGCGCACGGGCTGGCCGCACAGGGGTGGCCGATCGTGGATCCGGTGTTTGACACGGAGTTGGCCTCATATCTTTGCAATCCCAGTCAACGCAACTACTCCTTGGAACAGAACACGAAGTTGTATCTGGGAATCGACCCTTCATCCACAGATGACGGGGCAATCTTCAGCGTGGAGATGGCCCAGGGGCTGGAAGAGGACGGCTCGGGCGTCACCCACGCTCAGTCAGTGGTTGCTGAAAAGGCAGGAATGGTGCTGGCTCTTTATGAGCCACTGACTGCGGTGCTACGCAAGCGGCTGTCTCTCAGTTTGCTGAAAGACTTGGAGATCCCGGTGTCCCGGATCCTGTTCGATATGGAGAGCGCGGGCATCGCCGTTGACGCCCAAGTCTTGGCAGACCTGCGTAAGGAGTACGCCTCACAGGCGGATAACGCGGCCGCAGATGCCTACAAGGCGATTGGTCATACCGTCAATCTTGGAAGCCCAAAGCAGCTCCAGGGCGTTCTGTTTGAAGAGCTGGGGATGCCCAAGACACGCAAGACTCGCACGGGATACACCACGGACGCTGAGGCACTTGCTGACCTGTTTGACAAGACGGGGCACCCATTTTTGGAGGCGCTGCTGCGGCACCGTGACAGGGTGAAATTGGTGCAGATAATCGATGGTTTGGTTAGTGAGATCCAACCCGATGGGCGCATCCATTCCACGTTCAGCCAGATCGCGTCGGCCACGGGCCGCTTGGCGTCCTCGGACCCGAACCTACAGAACATTCCTGCGCGCACAGAATCCGGCTTGCGTATCCGTGAGGCCTTCGTAGCGGGCCCGGGTTACGAAGAGCTGATGAGTGTGGATTACTCTCAGATTGAGATGAGGATCATGGCGCATCTCTCGGGTGACGCTGACCTTATTGCCGCCTTCAACTCAGGTGAAGACCTGCACCGAACCATGGCTTCTTGGGTCTTCGGGGTGCCCATGGCGGAGGTTACGCCTGAGTTGCGCAACCGAATCAAGGCGACGTCATACGGATTGGCCTACGGGTTGTCTCCGTTTGGATTGTCGAAACAGCTTGGCGTGTCAGTTGAGGAAGCGAGGGCGTTGCACAGCGACTACTTCGCGCGCTTCGGTCGCATCGGCCAGTACTTGAGGGAGACGGTTGAGGAGGCACGCCACGACGGATATACGACAACCATGTTTGGTCGCAGGAGGTACTTCCCGGAGCTGTCGTCCTCGGTGCGCCGGGTACGTGACATGGCCGAACGCGCCGCTTTGAATGCCCCCATTCAGGGGAGTGCCGCTGACATTTTCAAGGTTGCGATGATGCGTGTGGAAGAGAAACTGCTGTCTGGGGACTTCACTTCCCGGATGGTGTTGCAGGTACACGATGAGTTGGTTTTGGAGATTGCGCAGGGCGAGGGCGAGGTCGTGCGCGCGCTGGTTGCCGAGGCGATGGGGGCATCCGTTCAGATGTCCGTTCCTCTTGATGTGGCGGTAGGAGAAGGTAAGACTTGGCGCGCCGCCGCGCACTAACCAAACCAGGTCGTGGCAGGTAGAAAACAGATTTCTTGTGTTTGAGTGCGGCTCATGTAGCGAGAATCACAGGGTCATTTCGAATTTGTGAGCGAACCGTTATGAAGAGGCCCGTGCTCAGTCGAAAGTACGCTGATATGCTCATGAACGGCCATGTGTAGTGTTGCACGTCGGGTTCACGCCTTGCTGCGTCCTCACATGGCAGTGTTCTGTCCGCAATTCACCGAAACTGAGTAAACAACTTCATGACCAATCCTTCCACTCCTGCCGCAACCGGCACTCCCATCGTCGCTGTAAATGACATCGGGACTGAAGAGGAACTTCTCGCCGCAATTGACGAGACGATCAAATATTTCAACGATGGCGACATTGTTGAAGGCACCGTAGTTAAGGTCGACCGGGACGAAGTCCTCCTCGACATCGGCTACAAAACAGAGGGTGTCATCTTGGCGCGCGAACTGTCCATCAAACACGATGTCGACCCGGATGAGGTCGTCTCTGTTGGTGAGCAGATTGAGGCGCTGGTCCTTCAGAAGGAGGACAAGGAAGGACGCCTGCTTCTTTCGAAGAAACGTGCACAGTATGAGCGCGCATGGGGCGAAATCGAGAAGGTCAAGGAGGCAGATGGCGTTGTCTCAGGTACCGTCATCGAAGTCGTCAAGGGCGGCCTGATCGTTGACATCGGACTGCGTGGCTTCCTGCCCGCGTCGCTTGTTGAGATGCGTCGCGTCCGTGAGCTCGGCCCGTACATCGGCCGTGAGCTTGACGCGAAGATCATTGAGCTGGACAAGAACCGCAACAACGTTGTCTTGTCACGCCGTGCATGGCTGGAGCAGAGCCAGTCTGAGGTTCGCTCCAACTTCCTGAACACCCTCCAGAAGGGACAGGTGCGCCGCGGCGTCATCTCTTCCATCGTCAACTTTGGTGCATTCGTGGACCTTGGCGGTGTGGACGGCTTGGTTCACGTTTCTGAGCTCTCTTGGAAGCACATTGACCATCCGTCAGAGGTCGTTGAGGTTGGACAGCCTGTAGAGGTTGAGGTTCTGGACGTCGACATGGATCGTGAGCGTGTCTCGCTGTCCCTGAAGGCCACCCAGGAA
>CAYFOT010000002.1:27695-100638 GCA_964344825.1 uncultured Actinomyces sp. | reverse complement strand
TCTATGCGCTTCACGCGGGTGGTGTAGCTCTGGAGGTTGTCCCCGGAGATCCGGGAGTTACTCAGGCCCTTCCGTTTGCGTATGAAGCGCGTGTCCACGTCGATATGGAGGGTACCAGTCTTCGTGTTCTGCACAACTTGATATCTTTCGTTCACGTTGCGGTACTTGTTGTACAGCCACATGTAGGTGACGACGAACGCAATGATTGCGATGATCGCTGCGATGATGACGTATTCCATGGTCCGCCTACTCTCCCATAACCATTCCGAGTATCAGGGATACAACGAACGCTATAGCTGCGACGCCTAGGGACATCCCCGTGGCCTTGACGTGGTTGAGGGGAATGGAGCCCATCGTTCGGCCGTTCTGCCCGTTCACCGCAATGAAGTGGACGAAGTCATCCTTCCCCGTTCGCTTCGCAGGGAAGGCATACAGCCACACGGGCAAGTACAGTGTCTGCCACCGGATGCCCTCCACCCGCACGCCCTCTTCCGTCCAGCGCACACCGCGGTCCATTTTCCGAATACGTGGATCCTTTTGGACACTGGACCTTGCGAGGCTCAGCAGGTATTCCTGGATCTTCGGCGACACGTCTTCTACGTCAAGGTCACGCCGTTCCGACGTGAACCCCGTTAGGTAGTGGCTTGAGTAGACCACGGCCTGGGACAGGTCAAACGGCAGAATCGCGTTTATGACGTTGTGCGTTGCGGTCGACTGCGTCATGTCCGTGCGCGTCGCAGAGGACTCCGCGAACAGGTCGTCAGCCGTGTATTCCAAGGTCGTGTCAACCCCGTACTCATCCGCGTCATACCGCGTTTCTTCACGTGAATCATCGCCCGATCCCACCGTCACCGTGTACCTGCGTGTTTCGATCTCACCCACGCCCACAAGGTGGGCATCCGCCCTGACGTCTGCTGCAACGTAGGGGAGGTACACGCCAACCAAGTTCTCAGGTTGGAAACCCGTTTTGAACTCTTTGGTGGTGAAGTAACGACGGTCGTTCGCGAACTTGCGAACGTGTTCCACAGCCTGTTCATGAGTGATCATGAATGGGACGAGGGCGTCGGGGATGAGCCCGTTCGGTATCTGGTTGTTGATGGTCAGCTGCTGACGGCACCAGTGACACCGAGCTCCGACAGCGTGATTGGTCTCCACGACGATTTCCGCGCCACAACCTTGGCATTTGATGGTTGTGGTGTTGGAGGCGTTCGCATCGATGTCGTCTGCGCCTGAACCGCGTATGACTCCGACAAGTTTGCTGCTGTCGTCGTCAAAACCGTAGGTCTCATTCGCATTCGGCTCATTCCACGTGTAGCGGCAGTAGCTGCACGCAAGGGCTTTCGCCGGCACGGAGTACACGATCTCAGTTGCGCCGCAGCGTCGACATTTGTCGAGGCCGTCGCGCTTCCCGCTGGCCGTGTTGATCACACGATCGGCGGATGCACCCTCAACGACCTGCTCCGTGAACTCCTGAAAGTCCTGCGGTGCGCTTTGGGGCATGCCCTGTGGAGCGCCCTGGGGCATTCCCGGTGGAACGCCTTGCGGAACGCCCTGGGGCGCGCCACCGAAACCTTGAGGCGGTTGCTCAGGCGTTTGAAAGTTAGGATCGCTCAAGGCTAGAGTCCCAACGCTTTGTTCTTGGCCGCGTCAAAATCTTCTTGCGAAATGATGCCAGCGTCCAAGAGACCCTTCAGCTCAGTTAGCTTTGCGACCAGATCACTGCCTCCGCCTCCAGCGGCTGGGGCCGCGGCTGCGGCTGGTGCCGGGGCTGCTGGCTGAGCGTTCTGCGCCAAGCCCCCAAGACCGACGGAACTGGCGCCCATGCCGAACATCGCCAGCCCGGCACCGCCTCCTGTTTCTCCTGCAGCCTGAACACCGCGAGCCGCGGCCTGTTGCATGAAGGAGTTGCCGCGAGCACCCGAAAGTGCATCCGCCTTCTGGACGTCCCGGAGTAGCTCACGCGTATTCTCGTCATATTCAATCGACTGGATAGCGACGGAGACGATCTGCAGGCCGCGGTTTGAAGCCCACTGATAGCCCTCTTCCACCGCACCCGAGAGCGACTGCGCAAATCCGAGAGAATCTCCCTGGATACGCGAAATGCGGTTGCCCTTTGCGGGATCGTTCGTGTAGTTGGAGAACGCCGGCGCCAAAGAGGATACGACTTCGTTGAACAGCTGAGCTGCTGCGTCATTGTCCATGTCAGTGAAGTCGAAGACGCGACCACCAGTCAGGTACGTGGCGGGAACAAAGTTCCGAATGAACAGGAGAGGATCGATTATCCGCAACGTGTAGGAACCACGCGTGACTGCCCCAACCTGGGCATTCATGTACATGTCGTCCCAGTAGATCTCAGACTGCGTTCCAAACCGGTTGTTCGGAAGCTCTTTGAGGCTCACGAAGAAGGCCATCTGTTGAGATCCAGGCTGCCCGCCAAACTTGAAGCGTTCCCACGAGGTCATGATCGTGGAGCTGATGATCCCGCCGCCTGTGAACACCGACTTTGAGTTCTGGTCATCAGACTGCCAGATGAAACCGCCCGCTTCCGTCACCAAACCGGTGAACGCGCCATCTTGTATCGTCACCAAGCCGTAGCCTTCAGGAACGATGATGCGCGATCCGTTCGTGATGATGTTGCTTGACGCTTTTGTGTTGGAACCGCGACCGCGGTTCGTCTCTTGCTGAACGGCAGGGAAAAGCGCCGCCGTGGGGGCTAGGTTGTTCGGAACCGTATAGAAATCAACCCACTGGTCAGCGAGTGTCCCTCCGACTGCCCCAGTGAAAGCTCTAATGAAACCCATGAATACTCTCCTGTCACGAAGATTGTGTGAGGACTGACACCATTCTTGGCTCGTGGCCATGTTAGCATCGGTCAAACCTCAATCTGTTCGACTCCGTATGATCGCCCTCGCCGGAGTTGGCGGGAAGGACGTGACACACTCCTCCCGTGTTTGGTGCTGCGCATCCACGGCTATTATTGGGAAAGCGGGCAACGTGCCCGGCTCAAATCAGTTTGGGGGAGATGTGGCACCCATCGCGGTAGTGATTGACGGTTCAAAAGCGGAGCTGGAAGAGGGCGTGACCGGCCTCGACGTCTACGGAAAGCGTAAAGACGTTGTTGCAATGACTCTCGACGGAACGCAGGTGGATCTTGCAACGCCACTGACAGACGGAGCCACGGTCGAAGCGATCACCAAGGATTCCGCTGCTGGTTTGGCGATTCTGCGTCACAGTGCAGCTCACGTGCTTGCGCAGGCAGTCCAAGACGCTAACCCCAGCGTTGACCTGGGTATCGGCCCGCCAATCGTTGATGGCTTCTACTACGACTTCGGCGTCGAAGAGCCGTTTACACCGGAGGATCTGCGGGCCTTGGAGAAGGCGATGGCGCGGATCGTGAGGGAAAACCAGTCGTTCGTGCGCCGCTCCGTCACGGAAGAAGAGGCGCGGAATGAGTTGGCAGATCAGCCTTACAAATTGGAGCTGATCACCGACAAGGCTTCAGCGACAGATGAGGACGGGTCGTCGGTGGAGGTGGGCGAGGGCGGATTGACGATGTACGACAACGTCCGCCGAAACGGGGAAGTAGCGTGGACGGACTTGTGCCGCGGCCCTCATGTGCCCTCCACTAAGTACTTGGGCAACGGATTTGCGCTCACACGCAGCGCGGCTGCGTACTGGCGTGGCAGTGAGAAGAATCCCCAGTTGCAACGGATCTACGGAACCGCGTGGCCCACGAAGGAAGAGCTGCGTGAGTATCAGGAGCGCATCGCGGAGGCAGAGCGTCGGGACCACCGTCGTCTCGGCAGTGAGCTGGACCTGTTCTCCTTCCCGGAGGAGATCGGATCGGGCCTGCCCATTTTCCACACCAAGGGTGCTGCGGTGCGCATGGAGATGGAAGAGCACTCCCGCAGACAACACCTTGCGGGCGGATACGAGTTTGTCTCCACACCGCACATAACTAAAGGTGAACTGTTTGAGCGTTCGGGTCATCTTGGCTGGTACAAGGACGGCATGTTCCCACCGCTGCATGTCGACTCCGTGGTTGATGAGGAGACGGGCGAGGTCGTTAAGCCCGGGCAGGACTACTACCTGAAGCCAATGAACTGCCCGATGCACTCCCTCGTGTTTAGTTCCCGTGGGCGCTCCTACCGTGACCTGCCGATGCGACTGTTTGAGTTCGGCACGGTGTACAGGTACGAAAAGTCCGGAGTTGTCCATGGGCTGACGCGTGCACGCGGATTCACTCAAGACGACGCCCACATCTACGCCACGCGCTCCCAGATGAGGGATGAGATCAGGGAAGTTCTGGAGTTCATCCTTTCGCTCCTGCGCGATTACGGCTTAGATGACTTCTACTTGGAAATCTCAACGAAGGACCCGGAGAAGTACGTGGGTTCCGATGAGATCTGGGAAGAGGCGACTTCCACACTTCGTGAGGTGGCTGAGGAGTCAGGACTGGAGCTGGTTGAGGACCCGGGCGGCGCAGCCTTCTATGGTCCGAAGATCTCCGTTCAGGCCAGGGACGCTCTTGGCCGCACTTGGCAGATGTCTACCATCCAGCTGGATTTCAACACCCCTGAGCGCTTGGATCTTGAATACACGGAGGCCGACGGCAGCCGCCAGCGACCGGTCATGATTCACAGGGCACTTTTTGGGTCTGTGGAACGGTTCTTTGCGGTCCTCCTTGAGCATTACGCGGGTGCATTCCCCCTTTGGCTGGCACCGGTTCAGGTGCGATTGATTCCCGTCGCTGATGCATTCAACGATTACATGGAGGGCATTGCCCGGCAGTTGAAGGCTGAGGGGATAAGGGCTGAAGTAGACAAGTCATCGGATCGCTTTGGGAAGAAGATCCGTAACGCATCTAAGGAGAAGATTCCGGTTGTGCTAATCGCTGGCGGTGAGGATGAGGCTGCGGGTGCAGTGTCGTTCCGCCTGCGCGGTGGCCAGCAGATCAACGGAGTGCCCGTTGGTGAGGCCGTGGAAGCAATCGTGAGCCACGTGCGGTCGCGTCGGAACGACGACGAAATACTTGTTGTCAGTGAGTGAACAGCAGGTGGAAGACGGCTGGGACCAAGTGGGCGGTACAGACCCCACAGCAACTGCTGAGGGTGTCGTGGGCGTGCCCGACGCTTTTCAGCGGTTGTGGACGCCGTACAGGATGGCCTATATACAGGGCGAGGAGAAGCCTAAGAAGGATGAGTGCCCGTTTTGTGCGGCCCCCGCGTTCAGCGATGAAGAATCACTGATAGTCCATAGGGGAAGGACGTGTTTCGTCATCCTCAACTTGTTCCCGTACAACTCCGGACACATGCTGGTCTGCCCCTATCGTCACGTGGCCGACTACACGGACCTCACAAACGATGAGCGCAGTGAGTTAGGTGAACTTACTGCCACAGCCATGACGGTGGCCCGCCAGGCTGCTCATCCTGACGGCTTCAACTTGGGAATGAACCAGGGGAGTCTGGCAGGCGCAGGAATCGCGGGCCACCTCCACCAACACATCGTTCCAAGGTGGCTTGGGGACGCAAACTTTTTCCCCATCGTCGCAAGAACGAAAGCGATCCCCCAGCTGCTTGGTGATGCCCGGGAACAGCTGGCATCCGCGTGGGCGGATTACGCGAATCAGAAAAGTATTGAAGGTGACTCTTAGTCTTGCTAGGTATCCACGGCCGGTCGGTCGCAACAGCCATATTCACTCCTCCCGCGAAGGTCGCAGCGCGCCTGGGGATCACTCCGAACATGATCACGTACGGGTCTGCGGTGGTCGTGGCGGGACTCTCCTTCGGGTTGCTAGCCCGAGGCTATTTGGGGCTCGGCGGGGTTCTGCTGGGGGTCGTCCTGTTTGCTGACTCTATCGATGGTGTCCTCGCCCGACTAACAAACTCAGGGTCGGAGTACGGTGCGTTCCTTGATTCAACGATGGACCGTATAACGGATGGCATGGTGTTCGGCTCCCTCCTTTGGTGGGCGATTGTCGGCCTGCCGGATGGCGCGATACGGACCACGACGATCATTGCGGGCATCGTCTCTATGGTCGCCATTGGCGTTGTTCCGTACACGCGTGCGAGGGCGGAGAACTTTGGTGTAATCGCGAAGGTAGGCATTGCAGAGCGAACCGATCGCCTGATCATCGCGCTGGTCGGCGCCGGGTTCACCGACTTCGGTTTCCCAGAGGTGCTCTTCCCGATCGGCATGGTGTGGGTTGCATTCGCGTCGACAGTTACGGTCATCCAACGCATGGTCGTAACGCACCGTGAACTTACAAAGAGGGCAAAGGAATCCGCGTGAATACCGGCAAGCTGTTCATGGCCGCATGGCGGATTGCCCCGAAGGTTCCGCTGCCGGTGGTTTATGCGATAACGAACCTGGCGGCCGATGTTGCTTGGCGCTTAAACGTTTCGTCGGTGAAGCAACTGCGGAAGAACTATGAGCAGTTCGCTGGTCGACCTCCCTCGGAGCGCCTGGTGCGTGATGGGGTCCGGTCCTATTTCCGCTGCTTCGGGCAACAGTTCACGCTTCCTGGATGGAGCGACAAACTGCTGCGGGAATCGGTGACCTACCCGGGAGCTGAGAAGACCAAGGAACTGATGAAGGACGGCCCGGTCATTCTGGCGCTGACGCATTCGGGTAACTGGGATCTGGCGGGGGCATGGTTCTGCCAGAACTACGGACCGATCCTTACTGTCGCAGAAAAGCTGGACCCGCCTGAGCTTTTTGATGCCTTCGTTGACTTTCGAGAGAGTCTGGGCATGGAGATCATTGGAGTTGGTCCGGGTGAGCATGTCTTCGGCAAACTTGTGGATCAGGCAAGGGGGCGGGGACTCTTGGTTCCACTACTTGCTGACAGGGACATCTCCGGGTCGGGGATAGAGGTTGACTTGGGCGCAAGCAAGGCGCTGGTCGCTGCGGGACCCGCGGCTTTGGCGAAGGCGCTGAACCGTCCTTTGATCGCCGGGCATATCTCCTACAGTAAAGAGGGGCGCAACTGGGTGGCACATGCCCATTTCACAGACCCCATTCCCATGCCCGAACCGGGCCCTAATGAGACTGATGTGGAGGCGTGGACCCGGGCGTGGGTAAACACGATCTCCCCTGTCATGGGTGAGTATCTGGTTGACTGGCACATGATGCAGAAAGTATTTGTGGCGGATCTGGATCCGGAACGGCTGGAGCGTGCGCGGCGTCGCGCAAAGCAGGAGCACCCGGACCCGCCCGCTGACACGGTGGCGAAGCAGGAGGAGGCCAAATGAGGATCGGTATCGTAAGCCCGTATTCGTTCGACGTGCCAGGCGGAGTGCAGATTCACATTAACGACCTCGCAAATGAGCTGACTAGGCGCGGACATTTCGTCTCCGTGTTGGCCCCGTCTGAGTCAGAGGAGAACCCCGACTGGCTGGTGCCGGCGGGCAAAGCCGTCGCAATTCCATTCAATGGTTCCGTCGCGCGCCTTTCCTACGGGCCACGCGCTGCAAAGAAGACCAAAAAGTGGCTTGAAGACGGCAACTTTGACGTTGTCCACATCCATGAGCCGGGAACTCCTTCTCTTGGGATGCACGCGCTGCGCAATGCTGAAGCCCCGGTTGTGGCAACCTTCCATTCCGCGATGGACCGCTCGAAGACACGCACGCTGACGGCTGGCATGGTTGCACCGCTTCTCGAACGTATTTCGGCGCGAATAGCCGTTTCTGCGGAGGCTAGACGAACGCTTGTTGAGCACCATGGAGGCGACGCCGTTGTTATCCCGAACGGGGTAGAGACGTCCATGTACCGCGCTGCGAACGCGCTGCCGCAGTGGGAAGCGACGCCTGAACGGCCTGTGATCGTGTTCTTGGGTCGCTTGGATGAGTCACGTAAGGGTTTGCCGATTTACGCTGGAGCGATTGAGGAAGTGCTGGCTGCATTCCCAGGCGCACGCTTCCTTGTTGCAGGGCGCGGGGACTCATCGGCGGTTGAAGCGATGGTCTCCAAACATCCGGATTCGGTGGAGGTCATCGGTGAGGTGACTGACCAAGAAAAAGCCTCCCTCTTGAGTGGTGCGACGATCTACGTGGCCCCGCAAACTGGTGGTGAGTCCTTCGGCATCGTTCTTGTCGAAGCGATGGCTGCGGGCACCTGCGTCGTCGCTTCCGATATTGCAGCATTTCAAGCGGTACTTGACGACGGCAATGCCGGTGCTCTGTTCAAGAATGGTGACTCAAGTGATCTGGCGCGCGCTATTGTGCAGCTCCTTGAGGATCCCCAGCGGCTTGCCTCTTTAGCGGCAGCTGGTGAGGCACGCTCGTCCATGTACGACTGGGGTACCGTGACTGACCAAATCATGGCAGTGTACGAGGAGGTCGTTGATCGCGGGGCACCCCCAGTCACGGGGACCGCCTATGAGGCTGTGCGATCCAAGATTTCTAAGACCGACGTGTAGCAGTTGGCTGCCAGCACTGTTCTATAGTTCGATAATCTACGGTTTTACGAGGGCGGTTTGACAATGCCATGGTGGGGATGGGTGGCCATACTGGTCGGCGTCTTGGTCCTAATAATCGGACTGGTGGCGTGGAGCTACGCCGCCCGTATTGACCGCCTTCACAGGCGTTTGTCGTCGGCACGGCTGGGCCTAGACCGACATTTGGTCCGGCGAAGCGCCGAAGCACTGCGCATTTCGGAAGTCCCAGCGGTTGCTGCTGCGGGTGGGGACGCACTCCACGACGCCGCGACTGAAGCCTTGCTTGCTTCACAGTTTCCGTTGGCACCTGACACGCTGGGCGGTTTTGCGCGTCAAGGTAGCGGATCGGGGGAGGACGCGGCCAAACGCTTGGCAGCGGAGTCAGCGCTGTCCAGGACGCTGCGTGAGACGTTGAATTCCCAGGTCCGACAGCAGCTTCAGGCAGACGCGTTAGCAAGTGTCCAGCTTGCGTCACTGGACGATGCTGGCAACCGCGCCAGGGTCGCGCGCACCCTGCACAATCAGGACGTCTTGCAGGTGCAGGCGCTCCGGGGGAGGATTTTGGCGAGGGCGGCGCACCTGGCAGGCAGCGCCCCTATGCCACAGTTTGTGGACTTCGATGACCTCAGTTGAGCCCGATGCGCAGGAGTCGCGTGAGGAAGCAAAAGGCAAAGAACCTTGGGCTCGTTACAGGCTGGCTGCCCAAGCGGGAGAAAGGGGCTTAGAGGGGCACCGACCAACCGGGGCGTTCCCTTTTGAGACGGAGCCGTCGGGGAAAGCGGCCCCCAAGGTCGGCCGCGTCGGTCGCTTCGTTGCCAGTATGGGCTTGAGCCCAGTGGAGCTTGCGATCGTTGGATTCTCTGTAATCGGCTTTGCGCTCTCAATGATTTTCCTGCTTCGTGACTCAGGGTTCACGAACACGGGTCTGTACGCCCTGATCGCCCTCGTCCCCCTCATGGTGGTCGGTTGGATACTGACGCGTTCAGATAGGTTGGCGCCCCTGCCTGCTCGGTACATGCTGATCTCGTTACTCTGGGGCGGCGGAGTGGCGACCGCTGTCGCTGGGATTGTCAACTCGGGTCTGTATGCCGACTTCATTCTGTATCTAGGCGACTTTGAGATGGCGGAGACCTTAGCCGGGGTTGCGGTGGCCCCCGTATCTGAGGAAGTCATGAAAGGCGCGGGCGTCGCCCTCGTCCTCATCGTGTCGCGCAAGTATGTCGTGTCAGTAGCGAATGGCATCGCGGTTGGTGGGTTAGCGGGTGCAGGCTTCGCATTCACGGAGAACATCATCTATTTCGCAGATGCACACACCAGCGGGACGACGATGCTGGGTATAACGATTTTTGGCCGCGCAGTCATGAGCCCCTTTGTCCACCCCATGGCGACGTCGTTCACGGGGCTGGGAATCGCCGCCGCTCTCCTTTCTAAACCGTCTGTATGGACGTGGATTTGGAAGCCGGGGCTGGGCTTGCTGGTTGCCATGGCCATCCACTCTCTGTGGAACGGGATAGCCAGCATCGGCGTGGCATTCATAGTCGTGTATCTTCTTGTCGAACTGCCACTCTTCGTTGTTTGGTTGGTGTGGATCCTACGCAAACCTAAGAAGATGCTCCCGGTTCTCTACGCAGGACTGGTGCCGTATGAGGCGACCGGGTGGCTGCGGACTTACGAACTGACGACGATTTGCGATTTGAAGGCTCGCCGTAACGCACTACGCTGGGCGCGGAAGACATCTAGGCTGGCCAGGAAGGCTATGCGCGGATACTTGCACGACGCGGGACGGCTTGGATTACTTCAAGAGTTGATTGAAAAGCTGGGACCCACACGGTCCCGGGTGATACTGGCTAAGTCGTGTCTGTCGCTCACGATTTCGAATCGGGAACTATTCCTTGAGCAGGGACGTTTGAGAGAGCAGGAACTGTCACAACCAAAAGGTGTGGTTTGAGGCCAGTGCTCAAGCCTGTTATTCGAAGGGAATATCGTGACTGATCTTGGGCCAGACTGGGTGCCCGACAAGGACGGGGTGCTCAGCAGAGAAGGCGCGCGACTCCTCATCTTCGACGCGGAGGGGAACGTGCTACTCATCCGCGGCCACGACACACACGATGAAAACCATAGCTGGTGGTTTACGGTAGGCGGCGGCGTTGAGCCTGGAGAGACACCACGCCAAGGCGCCGTCCGCGAAGCACTGGAAGAAACGGGAATGGCATTTGACCCCGGAACCGTTGAGGGACCGGTTCTTCATCGGAAAGCGGAATTCCGGTTCCGCAACGTCCTCGCCCGACAAGAAGAAGTCTTCTTTATAGGGCGCGTTGGGGGCATACGCCCTATGCTGAAGCGCCAAGACCTCACGGATCTTGAAAAACAGACACTGGATGAGTTCGCTTGGCTTTCCCCAGCTGAACTGCAGCGTTTGAGCCGTGTTGAGACGGTCTACCCGGAATCGCTACCTGAGCATGTGGAGCGCTGGTCCAAAGCGTGGGACGGGGTAATCGTGGAGTTGGCGCCCGAGGGCGCAGCGCGTGGCGGCTGGGTGCACGAGGGCGACTAAACGGCACGAACGTGCGGGTCCACCGGGCCCAACAGGTCGCCGATGCCGCCGTTTGGCTTTGACGGGCTAGTATTGATGCGGTTTTGAGAGTAGGGAGGCATTATGGCGGGTCACTCAAAGTGGGCTACCACGAAGCATAAGAAAGCGGCTATCGATGCCAAGCGAAGCAAGCTGTTTGCACGCCTGGTGAAGAACATTGAGGTGTCTGCACGCACCGGAGGCGGGGACCCCGCCGGTAACCCGGGTCTTTACGACGCTATCCAAAAGGCGAAAAAGAACTCTGTCCCCGCGGATAACATCGATCGCGCTGTGAAGCGTGGATCCGGCGCGGAGTCCGGGGGAGCTGAGTGGCAGTCGATTACATATGAGGGCTACGGACCGAACGGCGTGGCCGTCCTCGTTGAGTGCCTGACGGACAACCGTAACCGTGCGGCCTCCGAAGTGCGTGTGGCGTTCAACCGCAACAACGGCTCGTTGGCTGATCCCGGCTCTGTCGCGTATCTCTTTGCGCGTCGCGGGATTGTTGAGGTTCCCGCGGAAGGTGTGGACGAAGATCAGATATTCGAGGTCGTTATTGAGGCCGGCGCGGAGGACGTTGAGAACGCCGGAGACGTCTACCTCGTAACCTGTGAACCTGGTGACGTGGTTACGGTTCGCCAGGCTCTCCAAGACGCAGGAATCGACTACAACTCCGCAGAAGTGGAGTTTCACTCTTCCATTGAAGTCGAGCTGGACCGTGACGGAGCCTCGAAGGTTATCCGACTCATTGATGCTCTTGAGGACCTAGACGACGTCCAAGAGGTGTATTCCAACGCGGCTATCTCTGATGAGGTACTGGCATCTTTGGATGAGGACTAGGGGGCCACGCACCGGTGTGAGCCTTCCGCTCAACCGAAGTTCTCACGGCGGGGAGTCCCATGCGTATCTTAGGTATTGACCCGGGGATTACCCGTTGTGGCATCGGGGTCGTTGAGGTCGACGACGCGCGGAAGGCCGCCTTGGTCGCAATGTCTGTCGCAAAGACAGACCGGAACTTGGCGTTGCATTTTCGCCTGCGGGACATCGCCGACGCGATCCGTGATGCCCTAGTGAAGTACGAACCTGACATCGTTGCGATTGAGCGTGTCTTCACCCATGACAACCTGCAGTCCGTCATGACCACAACGCAGGCGATGGGCGTAGCGATGGCGGAGGTGGGGAGGGCGGAACTTCCAGTGGCGGTTTACACACCGTCGGAAGTGAAAGCGGCGGTTACGGGAAACGGGCGCGCACAGAAAGCTCAGGTGCAACACATGGTTGCGCGCATCTTAGGGCTGGCGGCGCTTCCGCGTCCCGCGGACGCAGCTGACGCACTTGCGATTGCGATATGCCACGGATGGCGGGGAACGGGCATCCTAGGCGGAGGTTCCGACAACGTGGTGGACGTGTCTCTGTCGGGAAAAGTGACGTCGAAAGGGGAGTTGACCCCAGCGCAGCGGGTCTGGGCGGAGGCCCAAGCCGCGCAGAAACGCAGGGGAGCAGTCGACCCGCGACGAAATGGTGGTCGCTAGTCGACGTGTCGCACGCCGCTGTCCGCCCTCGACCTGATATCGTACGTATGTTCTAGAAGGAGGATGCGTGATTTCTTCGCTTCAAGGCACGGTCGCTGCCTCAGGTCCCGTATGGGTCCACGTTGTCGTCGGCGGCGTCGGGTTTCGGGTGGAGATACCAGGGGCTCTTGCGGCGCGGCTCGGAGGAAGTACCGGCGCCCAGGTAGATCTTCACACTTTCTTAGTTGTTCGTGAAGATGCGCTGACGCTCTACGGTTTTGAAACGGCTGAGGACCGTGACGGATTCGCAGTACTTCTGTCCGTAAGTGGAATAGGGCCGAAACTGGCCTTGGCTGCGATTGACGTCGTTGGACTCAACGGGCTGCGCGCCGCCGTCGCAAGGGAGGACCTCAAAGAGCTGGCCCGCATTCCCGGGGTCGGAAAGAAAACGGCCCAACGGATGGTCTTGGAAATCGGCGAAAAACTGGGGGCTCCCCAGGATACGCAGGGAGAAGCGCCTTTATCGGCTGGTGCCAGCGACGACAGTGCAGTTCGCGACTCCGTGCAGGCTGCGCTTGAGCAGCTGGGGTGGCCCCAGGCGGTGGCACAACGCGCACTCGACCGGGTTGAGGGTGAGCATCTGTCGACGGAGACGTTGCTGCGTGCCGCCCTTGCGACACTAGGAAATGAGGCTAGGCGTGGATTCTGACGTCCAAAGCACGGAAAGCGACGGGGAATACAGGATTGTTGCCCCGGATGCCGATGAGATAGAGAGGGCTGCGGAGGCCGCGTTGCGTCCCCGCTCCTTGGAAGAGTTTGTGGGTCAGCCGGCGGTACGCCGGCAACTGGGGATCGTGCTGAACGCCGCGAAGGGCCGTGGAGAGCCAGTGGATCATGTGCTGCTGGTCGGGCCACCAGGGCTTGGTAAGACAACTTTGGCGATGATCATCGCGGCTGAAATGGGGGCGTCCCTGCGCCTCACCTCCGGTCCTGCCATCCAACATGCTGGGGATTTAGCCTCCATACTCTCGTCACTTCAGCCCGGTGACATTCTGTTCATTGATGAGATCCATCGCTTAGCGCGGACCGCCGAAGAGATGCTCTATCTGGCGATGGAGGATTTCCGGGTTGACATCATCGTAGGCAAGGGGCCCGGTGCGACGTCCATCCCATTGACCCTGCCGAGGTTTACCGTGGTGGGTGCCACAACGCGATCAGGGCTACTGCCTGCGCCTCTGCGGGACAGATTCGGCTACACCGCGCACCTTGAGTTCTATTCGACAGAGGACCTGGAGAAGGTGGTCGAACGCAGTTCTTTCCTTATGGAGGCACGTTTGGCCGCCGGTGCGGTATCAGAAATCGCGGGCCGATCCAGAGGAACGCCACGTATTGCCAACAGGCTTTTGCGACGGGTATCGGATTATGCACAAGTCCACGGAAAGGCTGGTGTCGACCGTGACAGCGCCCGGGAGGCCCTGTCGGTGTTTGAGGTGGATCCCCTTGGACTGGACCGATTGGACCGCGCAGTTTTGGATGCGATGTGCCGCAATTTCGGGGGCGGACCAGTGGGACTTGGGACACTGGCACATACTGTCGGTGAAGAGGCGGAGACTCTGGAGACGGTGGCAGAGCCGTACTTGGTGCGTCAGGGATTCATAATGAGGACACCAAGGGGAAGAGTCGCGACCAGGAAAGCCTGGGAGCATCTGGGAATGACACCACCCGACGCAGATGCGTTGTTTAACGCATAATTGAGTGTGCAGTTACAGATTACTCGGACTTTCCCCTAGACTTCTGAGGTTACTGTCAGGAATCGGAAAGTGAGACAACTCCGTGGGACCCGAAATTCTCCTCTTCATGGCTGTGCTGGTTGTTGGCATGTTCGTGATGAACTCATTCGCGAAGAAATCCGCAAAAAAGCGTCAGGATGAACAAGACAGGACCATGAAGGAGCAAATGGTCCCGGGCGCTTGGGTGCAGACCTACTCCGGCTTCTTCGGCCGATTCGTTGACTTTGACGGCGACGTCGTGATCCTAGAGACCCCAAGCGGGGAGGAAACCTACTGGATCAAGGCCGCAATCCGCGCTGTCAACGATCCGCCTTTTGAAGCGATCGGTGACGAAGGCGAAGCAAACCAAGACGTTATTGAGGACATCGACCTCGACGTAATTGAGCCTGCCACGGACGACGCCGACACTTCCACTTCGGATGCGTCTAATCCAGAGTCTTCCGACTCGGACGCCAAGTAACCATCACCAGCAAGGTAGTAACGTCTTGGCAAAGAAAACAGTTCGCCCTGTCCGGACTCTCGTCACGCTCCTTATCGTTGTGGCCGTCGCGGCAGGTGCACTCATCATCGGTCATTTCTCGCAAGGTGCAGGCCTAACTCCGAAGCTGGCGCTGGACCTAGAAGGTGGTACCCAGGTCATTCTGACCCCGAAGCTTGAAGAGGGCTCAGATTCTAGGGCCGTTACCCCAGAAGACATGAACGAAGCGATCGCGATTATCCGCCAGCGCGTTGACGCCTCGGGCGTCGCGGAGGCGGAGATTTCCACGTTGGGATCAAACAACATCGTGGTCGCAATCCCGGGTGAAACGGATGAGTCCATCCTGAACCTAGTGCGTACCTCCGCAACAATGCGCTTCCGCCCCGTCCTACAGGTTGGTGTTCCGGCCGCTCTAGATAGCAGCCAGATTCCTCAAAGTGAGGAAGCACTGGCTGCTATGACGCTGGAAGAGTTGGCTGACACGCTCGCAGACGCTGACGGGGATGGAGTCGTGTCAGAAGAAGTGGTGGGAACGCCAGAGAACAACTCCGACACTGCTTGGATCACCGAAGCCACGTACCGTGACTACTTGCTGTTGGACTGCACTGATCCTTCGAACCTGACCGGTGAAATTAAGGATGACCCCGAAGCCGCTATGGTCGCCTGTGGCGTTGATGGTGACGCCAAGTACATCCTTGGCCCTGTTGACGTAGAGGGAACGAACCTCAAGAGCGCCACCGCCGGAATGGCTACGAACTCTGCGGGGCAATCAACCGGTGGCTATGCAGTCTCCTTGGAACTGGACTCAGACGGCACGAAGGCATTCTCTGATGCTTCGACGCGGCTGTACGAGTTTGCGAATACGGATGCCACGCGGAACCGGTTCGCCGTGGTCTTGGACGGCAACGTGATTGTTGCACCGTCCATGAATGTGCCGATTGCTGACGGCCGCGCGCAGATAACCGGAAACTTCTCTGCGGCGGAAGCCCAAGAGCTGGCGAACCAGCTGCAGTTCGGTTCCCTCCCGTTGAACTTTGAAGTGCAGTCAGAACAACAGATCTCGGCGACACTAGGAACCGACCACCTTCAGAAGGGCCTGTGGGCCGGTCTTGTGGGCCTTCTCCTAGTCGTTGCGTACATGGCTTGGCAGTACCGGGGATTGGCGCTGCTCTCAGCCGGCTCACTGGTTGTTGCGGGCGTGATTACCTACTTGGTCATCACGGTGTTGTCGTGGACTATGGGATACAGGTTGTCGCTGCCGGGCGTGGCGGGGTTGATCATCGCTGTGGGTATCACCGCGGACTCATTCATCGTCTACTTCGAACGCATTAGAGACGAAGTGCGTGACGGCAGACCCCTAAATGTCGCGGTTGAAGACGGCTGGAACCGTGCGAAGCGAACACTGATTATTTCTGATGCGGTGAACCTTGTCGCGGCCGTCGTGCTCTACGTCCTTGCTGTCGGCGGGGTGCAGGGCTTCGCGTTCACTTTGGGTATCACGACCGCAGTGGACCTGCTAGTGGTCTTCATGTTCACCCACCCGATGCTCTCGCTCATGATCAGGACACGTTTCTGGGGAGCGGGACACCGCTGGTCTGGTCTGGATCCGGAGCACCTTGGAGCGAAAGACGGCTTCACATATCGTGGCCGGCTAAACGCGGAGCCGTCGCGTAAGGCTGCCAAGCCCGCTGCGAAGAAGAACAATGCTTCTTCCGACAGGGTCAGCGATACAGATAAGATCGGCGCTGCGGAGCCCGTGGCGGTTGCTGTGGCGACCTCTGAGACCTCTGCCGAAGCCGGTGCGGATATGGACGTCGTACTTGCGGAGGCGAAAGCTGCACTATCGCCCTCGCCCTCATCGGACGGGGATAGCGAACCTGGACCACGCAAGCTGTCACTTGCGGAGCGCCGTCGTCTAGAGGCCAAGAAATCTAAGTCCGCGAACGAAGAAGCGGGGGAGTAGGGCAATGGTTAGCTTTTCGCAGTGGGGCAATGAGCTCTATTCAGGTAAGCGCTCCTACAACATCGTTGGCCACGCCAGAGCATTCTTAAGTGCGGGCATCGCGCTCATGGTGCTGTCGCTACTTGTCTTGGGAATACGCGGACTTAATCCATCTATAGAGTTCTCTGGTGGCACGCAGTTCATCGTGACGGGGACACCGCAGGCCAGCCAGCAGATCGCGTACGACACGCTGGCAGCGGATGGGATCACCGAGAACGTCCGGGTGTCACAGCTTGGCACCGATTCCATCCGAATCCAGACGCAAAGTATGGACACCGCGCAGACGACTGCATTGCGCACAGATCTGGCGCAGGCGTACGGGGTATCCGATGAGGACGTGCAAACCAACTCCGTCGGTGCCACATGGTCGCAGGACGTCACCAAGAAGGCGCTGCAGTCGATTGTCATCTTCGTGGTGCTCGTTGCTGTCCTCATGACCATCTACTTCCGATCGTGGGCGATGTCTGCCGCAGCCCTTATCGCGCTTGCACACGACCTTGTCTTCACCGTCGGATTCTTCGCTCTGACACAGGTTGAGGTTTCGCCCGCAACGGTGATTGGATTCCTGACAATCTTGGGCTACTCCCTGTACGACACGGTAGTTGTGTTCGATAAGGTCAGGGAACTGTCCGAAAACCACATGGACCAGAGCAAGTACACGTACGGGCAGCTGGTGAACCTTGGTGTGAATCAGACCTTGGTCCGATCCATCAACACCTCGGTCGTGGCACTCCTTCCTGTTGGTTCCATTCTGTTCATTGGATCCCTCCTCCTAGGAGCCGGCACTCTGACGGATATTTCTCTGGCGCTGTTCGTGGGCATCTTCATCGGCACGTTCTCCTCGGTGTTCATCGCATCGACGTCGCTGGCTCTTATCCACGGCTCTCGTGCAAAGATCCGAAAGAAGGACGACGCGATCTTGGCTGCACGCAAAGCTAAGGAGGAGGCAGGGAAAGCTGAACCAGATGAGGCCGTCGTAGTATCCGCGAAGGCCACGCCCGGGCGACACTTGGGACAAGCTGCACAACCGAAACGCAAAAACAGGGGGAAGTAATGTCCGACCAACGCGACGTCGCTGCGGTAGTTGAGTCTGCGATAGGCCTAATTCCGGGGTTCCCGGAAGAAGGAGTGCTGTTCCGCGACATAACGCCACTCATCGCGAACGGACCGGTGTTCTCTCAGCTGGTGTCTCACCTAGCGGAGAAGTACCGTGGGAAGATCGACTACGTTGCGGGCTTGGAGTCAAGGGGCTTTATCTTGGCGGCCCCGATGGCCGCAGAGTTGGGTATCGGCATGCTGACGTTGCGTAAGGCGGGCAAGCTTCCGCCGCCTGTCGTTGGCGTCGACTACGCGTTGGAGTACGGTCAGGCACGGTTAGAGATTCGCCCCGACACGGTCCCCAGTGGTGCGAAGGTACTGATTGTCGACGATGTGCTTGCGACCGGCGGAACCGCACGTGCAGCCGTGGAGTTGCTGGAACAGTGCGGAGCAGAGGTCACGGGGCTCTTCTTCATGATGGAGTTGGTGGATCTGAACGGCGCGGAGAAGTTGTCGGACGAAAACATCGACACTCTCATCAAAGTTCATGAGGACTACGACGCCTAGACAGAGTTGCAGGACTATCATGGTCTAATGGAAGAAATAGAGATCGTTGAAGGCCCGAAGACGCCGCCTTCGGGTTCTTTAGTGCGCTCCGGCCTCGCGTGGTTCTCCACAAGGGGCCGTTCTTCAATTCCTGAGATAGAACCTCTGGTGAGAGCCGTCAAGGCGCACCACCCCCGTGCGCCACTCGGTGAAATTGAGCGCGCTTACCGAACTGCTGAACATTGGCATGAAGGCCAAATGCGCAAGTCCGGCGAAGCATACGTGACGCATCCCGTCGCAGTGGCCACCATTCTGGCTGAGATCGGCATGACACCCCCCACACTGGTGGCAGCACTTCTGCATGACACCGTGGAGGATACCGGCTATACCCTAGAGCAGTTGTCGGCAGACTTCGGTCCTGAAACTGCGGCGATGGTCGACGGCGTGACGAAGCTGGATAGGATCCGCTACGGGGCTTCTGCTCAGTCGGAAACACTGCGGAAAATGATCGTCGCGATGAGTCGTGACATCCGTGTTCTCTTGATCAAGCTGGGGGATCGGCTCCACAACGCGCGCACTTGGAAGTACGTCGCGTCTAACTCCGCGAAGGCGAAGGCAAGGGAGACTCTGGAGATATATGCTCCGTTGGCTCACCGCCTAGGAATGAACACAATCAAGTGGGAGCTGGAAGAGTTGTCTTTCCAGACCCTGTATCCAGACATCTACGAAGAAATTGACCGCCTTGTGGGGGAACGGGCCCCGCAGCGGGACAAGTATCTGAACGCGATTATCGACGCACTTGAAGAGGATCTACGGCACTCAAAGATCAAGGGCACCGTTACTGGTCGACCGAAGCACCATTATTCGATCTATCAGAAAATGATCGTACGCGGCAAAGAGTTCGATGAGATATACGACTTGGTTGCGGTCCGGGTGTTGGTGGAGTCGGTGAAGGATTGCTACGCAGTGCTTGGCGCCGCGCACGCCCGCTGGAACCCAATACCAGGGCGTTTCAAAGACTACATTGCGATGCCGAAGTTCAACCTCTACCAGTCGCTGCACACCACGGTCGTTGGCCCGGGTGGCCGCCCGGTGGAGCTGCAGATTCGTACCAGAGAGATGCACGAACGCGCAGAGTATGGTGTTGCGGCGCACTGGCGATACAAGCAGTCACCTGGGACCGCGGGTTCTGAATCCGACCGTATGTCTCCCAAAGAGCAGATGGACTGGGTTCGCCTGCTTGTGGAGATGGAGAAGGAAACCGGAGATCCCGAAGAGTTCCTGGACTCACTGCGCTACGAAATCGCTGGGGATGAAGTCTACGTGTTCACGCCTCGGGGCCAGGTAATCGTCCTCCCGCCCGGGTCCACGCCCGTAGATTTCGCGTATGCCGTCCATACAGAGGTTGGCCACCGGACAGTTGGTGCGAAGGTAAATGGCCGGTTGGTAGCACTCAGCACGAAACTTGAGTCGGGTGACTCGGTAGAGATTGTTACCGCCCAAGAGGGCAAGGGCGCACCTTCGCAGGACTGGCTCAAGTTCGTGGCGTCCTCGCGTGCTAAGTCGAAGATCAAGCAATGGTTCCAGAGGGAACGCAGGGAAGAAGCCATCGACCTTGGGCGCAGCCACATCGCCAAGGCAATGAAAAAGCTCAACCTGCCGCTGCAGCGTCTAATGACGCACGACGCGGTCTTGTCCGTCGCGACCGGTATGGGTTTGCGTGATATTTCGGCTCTTTATGCGGCGGTGGGTGAAAACCACGTTTCCGCGCAACACGTTGTGAACAAGCTGGTCGAAATTCTGGGTGGGGACGCCGGCACTGAAGAGACGCTGTCAGAAGCAGTTACACCTGGGACCATCTCTGCCCACAGATCGGGTCCTTCTGCGCTGGGTGAGGCAGCAGTAATCGTCGATGGGATGAGTTCCAACGAAGTATGGGTGAAACTGGCGAAGTGTTGTAAACCGGTGCCGGGGGACCAGATCGTGGGGTTCATAACTCGCGGTCAGGGCGTTTCTATACACAGAGATGATTGTGTGAACGCCCAGCACCTTCGGGAGACGAACCCTGAGCGCATGATCGCAGTGCAATGGGATGGCGACCAATCGGGAAGCCAATATCTGGTTGAGGTTTCCATCAAAGCATTGAACCGGCCGGGACTGCTTAATGAGCTATCGAAGGTGTTCTCCGATCACGGCGTGGACATTGTTTCGGGCTCAATGCAGGCGTCGGGTGAACAGATTGCAAGCGCACGCTTTTCATTCGGACTACCCGGATTGGGATATCTTGATGCTGTTCTGTCATCGTTGCGTGGCGTGGATGGCGTTTTTGAGGCGTCACGCGTCATGGGCGCAACGCGGAAAGAGTCAGGGTCCACCGCAGACTGAGTGTTCCGGCAGGACCACTTTTCGGTGTTGAGTTCCAGCATTGCTCGAAGGCGGGCTAGTATGTTTCACAGCACTGTGCCATGTGCAGTGCCCGCGCAAATCACGCCAACTCGTTGGCCCCTAGCTCCTGAAGGATGACTTTGACGGAACAAGCAAAGCCCCAGGTCCCCTCTTCTCCTGCCTCGCAGGGAGCGTCGGCTCCCGTGCCGGCTCCACCGGCACGGCCTGTGCCAAGTTCGCCAGGCCCGAACGCAGGATCAGCTCAAGACACGGGAAAGGAGAGCGCCACGCCTGCTCCAGCAGCGCCACGCCCACCCGCCCCCCAGAAGCAGGAGCCACAGACCATCCCATTCGGACGTAGTGATGAGGACGGAAACGTCTGGGTCATCGACGGTGAAACCGAACGTATAGTCGGCGCCTACCCCGATGGCATCCCGGAAGAGCCTTTCGCCCTATACGTGCGCCGCTTTGAAGAGCTTGTCGCAACGGTGAACCTCTTCGAAGCGCGCATGCCGCAGCTTTCTCCTCGTGACTTGGATAGCACACTGAAGTCCCTGCGTGAGCAGGTGCGTGAGCCATCCGCGATTGGGGACCTCCCTGCGCTGCGTGCACGCGTAGAGGGTCTTGAAGATGCGGTGAAGGCCCGCAAGGAGCAGATCCGTGCTGAGAGGGCTGCCGCCAAGGAGGAAGCTCTGGCCACCCGTACCGCAATCGTGGTTGAGGCGGAAGAGATCGCGGCGCAACCCGCCGAACGAACCCAGTGGAAGAACTCTGGACAGCGACTGCGTGAACTCCTAGACCAGTGGAAGACGCAGCAGCGACAGGGCGCGCGCCTCGACAAGTCGCAAGAGGACGCGCTATGGAAGCGTTTCTCCGCTGCGCGGACCACGTTTGACCGCGGCCGCCGTCAGTACTTCTCCGCCCTCGACGCACGTCAGAGTGAGGCGAAGGCACAGAAGGAAAAGCTGATCGCTCAGGCGGAGGCTCTTCAGAACTCCACTGATTGGCGCGAAACGTCTCACCAGTACCGCCAGCTAATGGATCAGTGGAAGACCGCCGGGCGCGCTTCGCGCAAGGAAGACGACGCATTGTGGGCGCGTTTCCGTGCGGCCCAGCAGGTTTTCTTTGACCAGCGGCGCAGTCACGATGCGGCTGTCGACCAGGAGTTTGGCGCCAACTTGGTGAAGAAGGAAGAGCTGGCGGTCCAGGCTGAGGCGCTCCTGCCCATCACCGACATTGAGGCGACAAAGAAGAAGCTGCGTCAAATACAGGACGAATGGGAGAACGTCGGTCAGGTGCCTTCACGCGATGTCTCCCGCATAGAGGGGCGCCTCCGCGCGGTTGAGCGGGAGCTCCGGGAAGCGGAAAACCGCGAATGGAAGCGCTCCGACCCTGAAACACGGGCACGCGCCGAAGGGATGCTGGCGCAGCTGGAATCCTCCATCGCTGAACTCACAGCGGCAAAAGCAGCCGCTGAAGCCGCCGGGGACACGAAGCTCGCTCAGGAAACCGACAATGCGCTAAAGGTTAAAGTCCTGTGGTTGGAGCAGATTCGCTCCTCCGTAGACTGATCACCGACTATGAACATTGAGCTGATCCCTGCCGCCCTGTTTGGTGCGAACTGCTACGTCTTGTGGGATGAGGGCGAAGGGAAGGCCCTTGTGGTCGACCCGGGTCCGGGGACCGCGCTGCAGGTGCAGGAGCTGCTGGACAAAAGTGGTTTGGAGTTGGGTGCCGTCCTTCTCACCCACGGCCACGTTGACCACGTATGGGATGCAAAGGCTGTAAGTGGGGACGCGGTGCCAGTCTTCATCCCCGAAGGCGACATCCACTGGCTGGCCGACCCCGTCGGACTTCTTGACATGCGCGCGGAAGCCCTGGGGCTTGGCCCTTGGGAAACACCCGCTCTGGTGGAGGGCTTGGGCGCACAAACATTCACCCCCGTGCCCGGAGTCACGCTCCGTTCGGTGCCTGCCCCGGGTCATTCCCCGGGCTCGTCTATCTTCCTAGTCGCGGTTGATCCGTCGCAGCAGCCGCTGGCATTCAGCGGAGACGTGATTTTTGCGGGCTCTGTCGGGCGCACAGACCTTCCTGGCGGCGACGAATGGGTGATGAGGGAGACGCTACGGACTTTGGCAGACGCCCTCGACCCCAAAACTGTTCTACTTCCAGGGCATGGTGAACCAACGGTGTGGGAGCAGGAGCTGGCGTCGAACCCCTACGTTTCGCGCGCTCGCAGACGTGAGACGCACTGATATGTGAACGAGGGCGGAAGCCGGCCCTCAGCAAACATGCGTACCCGCGGTAGAGTGCGCGCATATTATCCAGAGGAGGACCGTTGAGCAAACGTGCGATTTCCGGATTCCCTGAACTGCTACCTGCAGAACGACGCGTTGAGGCATGGGTTGAGGCGCGCCTGCAGGAGACTTTCGAGAAGCACGGTTTTGTCGGCATCCAGACGCGCGCCGTGGAACCGCTGAGTGCGTTGGAGGCCAAAGGGGAGACCTCAAAGGAGGTGTATCTCCTTGAGCGGCTGCAGTCCGCAAAGGCTGGGACACGCACGCAGCTTCGTTCCGACACACTGGGACTCCACTTCGATCTGACGGTGCCGCTTGCCCGCTATGTGCTTCAGAATTCCAACTCTCTGCTGTTCCCGTTCAAGCGTTACCAGATCCAGAAGGTGTGGCGGGGAGAGCGTCCCCAAGAGGGGCGTTTCCGGGAATTCACTCAGGCTGACATTGACATTGTGGGACAAAACGACTTGGGGCTGCACCATGAGGTGGAAGCAGCCGAAGTGATGCTCGATGCCTTGGGCTCACTCGGTTTCGGCCCCGTCCTGATGGAGATCAATAACAGGAAGCTGCTCCAAGGCATCGCTAACGCCGCAGAAATTCAGGATTTTGCGGGGACTCTTAGGGCGCTGGACAAGTTCGACAAGATCGGCAGGGATGGCGTGAAGGCTGAGCTGCTGGCCCAGGGCCTTTCTGATAACCACGTTGACATAGCGCTGCGCGCTGCTGAGATTACAGCGGAGACCGGCGATGAGCTGCGTGAGAAGGTTGCGGCGCTTGGCTTGCCTGAGGAGGAGCTTTCTGACGGCCTAGATTCACTGTGCCTAGTGCTGGACCAGCTGCATGACTTCGCCCCCGGACAGGTCCGCGCGTCTTTGCGTATTGCGCGTGGTTTGGATTACTACACCGGCACGGTTTACGAGACGATGATTCCCGGGCATGAGGGCTTCGGCTCCGTGTGTTCGGGAGGCCGCTACGATGAGCTGGTGTCAGACGGGCGCCGTACTTTCCCAGGCGTTGGTCTCTCCATCGGTGTCACACGCCTGGTGGCTCTGCTTCTGAGCGCGGGAATGCTTCAGCCGGTTCGGCCGTCCGCCACGATGGTGGTCGTCGCCGTCAATGATGAGGGGACCCGGGCTGATTCAGTGGCGGTTGCCAGGGCGTTGCGCGCCCGCGGCATTCCTGCAGAGACATCGCCGAACGCTCAGAAGTTCGGAAAACAAATCCGGTACGCGGACCGTCGTGGCGTTCCCTACGTGTGGTTTGTGAACGAGGACGGTAGCCACTCCGTAAAGAACATCCAGACGGGTTCCCAAGAAGCGGCTGACCCGGCCACTTGGGAACCCACTGTCGACTGACGTTAGTGTCGCGGCTTGCGGCGCCGCCCTCGCCCGTCCTCATACCGGCGTTTGCCCTGGGCGTCGTCGTAGCGGCGCCTACCTTGGCTTTCGTCGCTGCGGCGTGCCCCGGGCCCCTCATCAACGGAGATCCGCAAGCGCCTACCGGACACAGTGGCCCGCGCGACCTTACTCATCTGGTCGTCGGACAGGTCTTTGTCGATCTCTATGACGGTGAATGACGGGTAGATGTTGATTTTGCCAAGCGAATCTCCCCGGATACCCGCCTCATTGGTGATGGCTCCGACGATGGCGCGCGGTGACACGCCATCACGTTTGCCTACTTCTAGGCGGTAGCGGGAGCGACGCCCCGTGAGGCGGCTTGGCTTCTTGCGCTCCGCGTCGAAGGAGTCGCCTCTGGCGAAGTTAGCGTCTTGGCGTTCGCGTGCGCTGGCGCTCATGGACTGCATCGCGGGCGGTACGGCTGCGTCATACAGGAGGCGCGCGGCAATGTCGCGGTAGCGCAGACCGGCATCGTGTGCTGCTGTCAGTGCGCGTTCAATGTCCGAGGTTTTCTGGGCGTCCGGTGCGCCTTCCGCGCCCGTGACCGACTCAAGTACGCGCCGTGCCCGGGCATCGATGATCTCCTGGCTGGAGGGGATCGGCACTTGGGTTAGTTTCGCGCCGGTGAGACGCTCAATTTGGCGCAGACGTCCTTTTTCACGCAGTGTGAAGAAAGTTAGAGAGCGCCCTGCGCGCCCTGCGCGTCCGGTCCTACCGATTCGGTGCACGTACACTTCGGTTTCGCGGGGGACGTCGTAGTTCACGACCAGTCCGATTCGTTCCACGTCGAGGCCGCGAGCTGCCACGTCGGTCGCCACCAAGACATCAACTTCACCGTTTCGCAGGGCTTGAACCAGGCGTTCGCGTTCCCGCTGCGCAATGTCTCCCGAGATGCCTGAGGCGCGTATCCCACGGGCAACAAGCGCCATGGGTATTTCTTCCGCTTCGCGTCGGGTGCGCACGAAAACGATCGCAGCTCCGCCCTCGCGTCCCTCATAATTTCCGCGCATTTCAAGCACGCGGGCGAGAGCCTCCGTGCGCAGTGGTGGAGCGACGATGGAGTATGTCTGGAAGATCGTGGAGACGGTGGAGGCCGCCGAGGTCACTTCGATGCGCCGAGGGTTCCGCAGGTGCTTGGCAGCGACCTTCTCAATCGCCTTCGGCATCGTCGCGGAGAAGAGCGCGGTGAGGCGCTCATCAGGGACCGTCGACAGGATGGTCTCAACGTCCTCCGCGAACCCCATGCGCAGCATCTCATCGGCCTCGTCCAACACGACGGTGTGAACGTTGGTCAGGTCGAGGGCGCCACGGTCCAGCAAATCCATGATTCGTCCCGGTGTGCCCACGACGACTTGCGCGCCTTCGCGCAGCGCACGTAGTTGCGGTCCGTACGAAGAGCCGCCGTAAACGGTGACGACCCGTATTTTCGAGGACGAACCGGCCAGAGACTGGAGTGCGTCAGTTGTCTGGATTGCCAGTTCGCGTGTGGGTGCGAGGACGAGGGCGGCGACCCCCTTCTGGTTCCCGTTCACGCGGCCCAGTAGCGGCAGTCCGAATGCCGCGGTTTTCCCGGTTCCTGTTTGGGCGATTCCCACGACGTCCTCGCCCGCGAGCAGAGGTGGGATGGCGGCCGCCTGGATCGGGGTGGCCTCCGTGAATCCTAGTTCTTCGACCGTTTTCAACTGGTAGCCGGGCAGCCCCAGTTCGCTGAATAGGACCTGTTGTTCTGCGCCTGACATTTTCTTCCCCTCCGTTGGGGCTCACCATATGCGTCCGCGCCCCCTGTGTGGCGCCGACAGTTGGCGCACTAAATACCTTACGCGCAGGAGAACCAAGAGTTGGGGTCATGTGAGCAACCGCAACTCCAGCGGGGGCTCGTAAACGGCAGCGCGGGTCGGTGCGTGATTGCGGAGCGCGTACAATCGGGACATTGAGCAGGTCGCACTACTGGAGGAATGCCCCGTGCTACGAACACACAAGATGGATGAACTTGGCCTAGACCTTGAGGGTCAGAAGGTGACGCTGACCGGTTGGGTTGATCGGCGTCGGGACCACGGTGGCGTGATCTTCATTGATCTGCGCGACGCATCTGGCATTGCTCAGGTGGTTGTGCGGGATGAGGAGATCGGGCACTCTTTGCGACCGGAGTATGTTCTTCGCGTAACAGGTGAGGTTGCGAAGCGGCCAGAAGGCAATGAGAACCCAAACTTGGCTTCCGGTCAGATTGAAGTGCTAACCGATGAGGTAGAGGTGCTCAATACGTCCGCAGCGCTACCTTTCCAGGTGTCGTCCAGTCTTGAGGGAGTGGATGCCGGTGAAGAGGTGCGCTTGAAGTACCGCTACCTAGATATGCGTCGGCCGGCCATGCAGCGTGCTTTGCGTCTGCGCTCTGCGATGTCGCGCGTTACGCGTGAGACATTGCTGGACGACGGATTTGTGGAGATTGAGACGCCGACTCTGACGCGGTCTACTCCGGAAGGGGCGCGTGACTTCGTTGTCCCCGCGCGTTTGGCGCCGGGGTCTTGGTATGCGCTTCCGCAGTCTCCGCAGCTTTTCAAGCAGCTTCTTATGGTTGGTGGCATGGAACGCTACTTCCAGATCGCGCGCTGCTACAGGGATGAAGATTTCCGCGCGGATCGTCAGCCGGAGTTCACTCAACTGGATATTGAGATGTCCTTTGTGGAACAGGACGATGTGCTTGAGGAGACGGAGAAGCTTCTGAAGAACATCTGGGCCCTTATTGGTTATGACTTGGACACGCCGATTCCGCGCATGCCGTTCTTAGAAGCAATGGAACGGTACGGTACGGACAAGCCTGACCTGCGGTTTGGCTTGGAACTGGTGAACCTCACTGATTTCTTCAAGGACACGCCTTTCCGCCTGTTCGCATCCTCGCCGTATGTGGGTGCTGTGGTTATGCCTGGCGGGGGCTCACAGCCGCGCCGCACGTTTGACAAGTGGCAGGAATGGGCACGGTCGCGCGGCGGCAAGGGCCTTGCTTACGTCACGATTGCTGAGGATGGCACTCTTGGCGGTCCGGTTGCAAAGAACCTGTCCGACGAAGAGCGTGCTGCGCTGCCGGCAGCTGTGGGCGCGAACCCGGGTGACTGCGTGTTCTTCGGAGCAGGTGACGCAGACAGTGCCCGGGCCCTTCTCGGTGCTGCTCGTTTGGAGATCGGAAGTCGCCTTGGGCTCATGGACCCCGATGAGTGGTCGTTCGTCTGGATCGTCGATGCGCCTATGTTCAAGCCTTCTGCAGCGGCGAAGGCCGAGGGGGACGTCGCACTGGGCGCAAGCGCGTGGACGGCTGTCCACCACGCGTTCACGGGGCCGAAGCCCGAATACCTTGACACGTTTGATACTGATCCAGGCTCTGCGCTTGCGAACGCCTATGACATTGTCTGCAACGGCAACGAAATCGGCGGCGGCTCCATCCGTATCCACAGGCGCGACGTGCAGGAACGCGTCTTCGACGTGATGGGGATCGGAGCTGAAGAAGCACAGGAGAAGTTCGGCTTCCTTCTGGATGCATTCCAGTTTGGCGCTCCTCCGCACGGTGGAATCGCATTGGGTTGGGACCGCATTGCTGCCCTGTTGACAGGGTCGGACTCCATCCGCGACGTGATTGCCTTCCCGAAGTCGGGCGGCGGGTTCGATCCGCTCACGGCGGCGCCAGCACCCATCGACCCTGCACAACGCGCCGAAACCGGTGTCGACTTCGTGGCTGAAGAAGAGGAAGAAGACTCATCCGCTCAGGAGTGAGCGGTGTTGCGCCAGGTAACACGGGTTGCGTGAGGCGCACAGGCTAACCCATCGGCGGTTGTTGCGCTTCAGCATGGCACTGGAGCACCTAAAGCGTGGACTAGTCGCAGTGGGGTGGACCCTTCTGCTTCTCTGGTGCGGGCAAAAGAGACGGATGCCCGCACCAGAGAGCGCCGATGACGTTGACCGTTTGCGACGAAGTTCACTTGATGTCGGAGGTCCGCGTTAAGATTGGTACATGAAAAACATCGAATTGCACCCAGATAATCCTCAAGCCCGTCTAGTTCGCCAGGTGGTCGCCGTCCTGAACGACGGTGGAACCATCGCTATTCCAACCGATTCGGGGTACGCGGTCGCGTGCAAGCTGGGAAATAAGGATGGAATGGACACGATCCGTGCCATTCGGGATTTGAACGATAAGCACAACTTCTCCCTTCTTTGCCACTCTTTTGGGCAGCTGGGGGAGCTGGTTCACGTTGACAACAAGGCCTACCGGACAATTAAGGCCCTGACGCCCGGTGCTTACACCTTCATCCTGCCGGCTACCAAGGAAGTGCCGCGCATGACGTTGAACAAGAAGAAGAAGACCGTGGGCGTTCGCCTGCCCGATCACGCGATTACTCAGGCAATCGTGGAAGAGCTGGGGGAGCCTCTGTTGTGCTCCACCCTGATACTCCCGGGGGAGGAAGAACCACTAACCACTGGAGAGGAAGTAGCTGAGAAGGTCGGCGCGCAAGTCGACGTCGTCGTGGATGGCCCGGTCGGGCTCCAGGGCGCAACGACCGTCATCGATTTCACCGATGGCTATCCGGAAGTGGTGCGCGAAGGCGCTGGAGACACGTCGCTTTTCGAATAGCGGGTTCGCCTGCGGGACTCGGCCCCTGGGGTTGAGAAAGATGAGGCAAAGTAGCAAGCATGGACTTGTTTGAGGCAGCTTCCGTAGACAAGTGGGGACTGCCGGCGGTTAGCGCGTCCGCGCCGCTGGCAGTCCGCATGCGCCCGCGCATGATCGATGATGTCGTGGGCCAGTCTCACCTACTTGCACCCGGCTCCCCCCTGTCGCGGCTACTGGATGCCGGATCCGGTTCGGTACCGTCAGTCATCCTGTGGGGGCCCCCGGGCACCGGCAAGACTACGTTGGCGTATTTGATTGCCCGTACGTCGAATAGGGCATTTGCTGAGATCTCGGCGGTCAATGCCGGCGTAAAAGAGGTTCGCGAAGTCATAGCCGCTGCCAAGCGTCGCTTAGCGGCAACGGGCGCAGAGACCGTCTTGTTCATTGATGAGGTCCATAGGTTCTCCAAGTCCCAACAGGACGCTTTGCTGCCGGCCGTCGAAAACCAATGGGTGACACTGGTTGCTGCAACCACGGAAAACCCGTCTTTCTCCGTCATCTCTCCACTACTGTCGCGCTCCTTGATGCTGGTTTTGCGTCCCCTGGACGACGAAGCGATCAAGAAAACACTTCTTCGTGCGCTTCAAAGCGAAGACGGGCTGGGTGGTTCCGTCGAATTGGGAGACGGCAGCCTCGACACGTTGGTGCGCATTGCCGGTGGAGACGCGCGGAAAGCGCTGACACTGTTGGAGGCGTCGGCAGCCAGCGCCACCAGCCGCGATGCAGAAGTCATTGAGATTGACGACGTTTCGGCTGCTGCAGCCACCGCCCTCGTCCGATGGGATCAGGACCAGCATTACGACGTTGCCAGCGCCTTCATCAAAGCCATGCGCGGATCCGATCCCGACGCGGCTGTCCACTACCTAGCGCGGATGCTTGAGGCGGGAGAGGATCCACGATTCGTTGCGCGGCGCGTGATGATCTGTGCTGCCGAAGACGTGGGCTTGGCTGACCCGTCGGTCCTTCAGACGACCGTGGCGGCAGCGCAGGCCGTCGCAATGATTGGGATGCCCGAAGCGCGCATAGTGCTTTCGGAAGCCGTGCTGGCCGTGGCTACGGCACCAAAGTCGAACTCAGCTGTTGTGGCCATTGACCGCGCCCAAAAAGACGTACACGCAGGGAAGGCCGGTCCAGTTCCAATGCATCTACGTGACGCTCATTATTCGGGTGCGAAGAAACTTGGGCACGGCAAAGGCTACGTATATTCCCACAATGAACCCAACGCGATAGCCGCAGGACAGACATACTTGCCTGAGAACCTGTTGGACGCGCAGTATTACGTGCCCAGTGGGCGCGGTGGCGAAGCGCAGATAGCTCGACGCATGCGGGCCATCCAAGAAATCCATGAACAAGCCCAGTGACAGTGCGTGGCGCAATCAGTTGGATACGGCCACCGGCAGTGCCAGTGTGCTGTTTCCCCAGCCGTCGTCGTGACCAACCGCTCACCGTTGTTTCGCGTCAGGATGTGTTACTGGCGTCCACGTGCCGTATCATGGCATCTGGTCATTTTTGACCAACCTGGGGTCTTAGCCGAACAGAAACCACCTGCGAACCGTGATAAGCGATTCGCCGAAGACAGACGTAGAGCCTGTGTGGTTCTGAGGAGTTGGCCCCATGGCGCTGCCCACCGGCATCGTCATGACAACCGAAACAGGAGAATAACTAATGGCAGCAAATCGCAGCCGCAAGCAGGTGCGCCAGTCACGTGCCCTCGGCATCCCGTTGACACCGAAGGCTGTACGCTACTTTGAGCGTCGCCCCTACGGTCCGGGTGAGCATGGTCGCACCAGGCGCCGTCAAGAATCTGACTACGCCGTGCGTCTGAAGGAAAAGCAGCGCCTACGCGCCCAGTACGGAATCCGCGAAGCCCAGATGGCCATCGCGTTCGATGAAGCCAAGAGGCTGCCGGGCATGACCGGTGAAAACCTGGTCTCCCTTTTGGAGCGTCGTCTGGATGCGCTGGTTCTGCGTGCCGGCTTCGCCCGCACCATGGCGCAGGCTCGCCAAGCAGTCGTACACCGCCACATTCTGGTTGACGGAAAGATCGTCTCCAGCCCGTCGTTCCGTGTCGCTCCCGGACAGGTCATTCAGGTGAAGCCGAAGTCCCAGACGACGGTTCCATTTGAGGTGGCAGCCGCAGGCGCGCACCAGGAAGTCCTTCCGAAGGTTCCGGGCTACTTGGATGTGGATCTCCCTTCGTTGAAGGCCACGCTCGTTGACATCCCGAAGCGCGCTGACGTCCCAGTTGAGTGCGACGTTCAGATGGTTGTTGAGTACTACTCACGCTAAGCAACTCCCGACTCAGTCGGGACAGCAGAAAAGGAGGGGTGGCCGACGTTGTAGTTGGTCACCCTCCTTATTAGCTTTCGCGCCTCAGGCGCCCAGAACATACTTTGGAGAACTCCGATGCGCACCCATGAGATTGCTCAAAGATGGAATGACTACTTCGCGGCGAACGACCATGAGATTCGGCCGTCCGTCCCGCTCCTGTCGCCTGAGCCATCGATACTTTTCACTATCGCAGGCATGGTTCCATTCATCCCCTACATAACCGGGGAGGAAGAAGCACCATGGCCTAGGGTCGCATCCGTCCAAAAGTGCATCCGCACGAACGACATTGAGAACGTCGGCCACACCGCCAGGCACGGTACGTTCTTCCAGATGCCCGGAAACTTCTCCTTTGGCGACTACTTCAAAGAAGGAGCCATCAACTACGCGTGGGATCTTCTTCAGGGCCGCGTCGATGAGGGCAAACTGGGCCTCGACGGAGAGAAACTCTGGGTCACCATATGGGATGGAGACGATGAGAGCTACGACGTCCTGACGCGCCAAATCGGCATGGACCCCAAACACATCGTGCGCCTGCCGAAGGAAGAGAACTTCTGGTCCACAGGTCAGCCTGGTCCAGCTGGACCCTGCTGTGAATGGCACTACGATCGCGGCCCGGCGTACGGTCCCGAAGCTGTGGGTGGCACGGTAGACCCAGGCAACGACCGGTACCTGGAAGTGTGGAACTTGGTGTTCGACCAGTACATGCGCGGAGAGGGCGAAGGCAAGAACTTCGAACTGCTCCACGAACTGGATCGCAAGAGCATCGACACCGGCGCTGGTCTTGAGCGGTTGGCATTCGTCCTACAGGACAAAGCCAACATGTTTGAGACCGATCAGGTGCGCCCCGTCATTGACAAAGTTGAAGAAATGACTGGGAAGACCTACGGCGCAGACCAAGAGAGCGACGTGCGCATGAGGGTTATTGCTGACCACGTCCGCTCCTCCATGATGCTCATTAACGATGGCGTTCGCCCGGGTAACGACGGAGCTGGTTACGTGCTGCGTCGGATCATGCGCCGTGCCGTCCGGTCCGTGCGCCTGTTGGGCGTGGACGAAACTGCATTCCCAGAGCTGTTCCCGGTATCCCGCGACGCGATGTCGCCTTCCTACCCCGACTTGCTGACGAACTGGGACACCATTTCGGATGTTGCTTACGGTGAGGAGGCGGCGTTCCGTAGGACGCTTGACGCCGGAACGCTCATCTTCGACGCCGCAGCGAAGAAGGCAACTGCGCAGGAGAACGAGGACGTACCGACCCTGGGGGGCGAGGACGCTTTTGCATTGCACGACACCTACGGATTCCCCATCGATCTGACACTGGAGATGGCGTCCGAAGCTGGACTGAAGGTCGATGAGGTGAAGTTCCGGGCACTCATGACGCAGCAGAAAGAGAGGGCACGCGCCGACGCCCTCGCCAAGAAGTCCGGACACGTGGATGTTCAGATCTTCCAGGAACTGGCGCAGAAACTTGACGGCGGTAGCGAATTCGTGGGCTACGACAACTCATCCGCGGAAACCTCAATTGCTGGTCTCCTTGTCGATGGAGTTGCGGTGCCGGTCGTAGAGGGCCCGGCACAGGTCGATATCGTTTTGGCGCGGACTCCGTTTTACGCGGAAGCCGGTGGCCAGTTGGCGGACCACGGTTTCCTGCGCGTCGAAAACGGCACGACCGCGGAGATCTTCGACGTGCAGTCCCCGATTAAGGGCCTGTCCGTGCATCGCGCAAGCATCGGGGAAGGCACTCTAGCCCTCGGGGATCGCGCATATGCTGAGATTGACGCAGACCGGCGACTGAGCATTGCGCGTGCGCACACTTCAACGCACGTCATGCACAAGGCTTTGCATGAGGTCGTGTCGGAGCGCGCCACCCAGGCGGGTTCGGAGAACTCTCCGTCGCGCATGCGTCTTGATTTCCGCCATGGGAAGGCGCTCACCCCAGGCCAGCTAAACGACATTGAAGGACTGGTCAACTCCAAGCTCATGGACGATCTGGAGATCGTGGAGACCGTGATGCCACTTGAAGAAGCCAAGGCCGCTGGAGCCATGGCGCTGTTCGGAGAAAAGTACGGCAAGGACGTCAGGGTCGTTTCCATCGGCGGGGACTGGTCCATGGAAATCTGCCTGGGAACGCATGTCCCTTCAACCGGGCATATTGGGCGGCTTAACGTCTTGTCGGAATCCTCCATTGGGTCAGGTGTTCGACGCATAGACGCGCTGGTGTCAGATTCCTCATACCAGTTCCAGGCGCGGGAGCACGCCCTCGTGCAGCAGCTAACGGGACTGCTCCATGGACAACCCGATGAGCTTCCCCAAAAAGTTGCCGGTCTCCTTGAGAAGATGCGCAGTGCTGAGAAGCAGCTCAGTGCACTACAGCGCCAAGTTCTGATGTCGAAGGTGGATTCCATCGTGTCGGGGGGCGCGCGGATTGGTGACTTCCTTGTTGTCAAGACGGATCTGGGCACTGTCGGATCCGCTGACGCGGTCAGAGAGATCGCGTTGGAGGTACGCGGACGCATAAGCGACACCGAAGCCGTGGTTGTTGCCGTAGCCGGTGTCGTTGGGGACCGTCCCGTCCTCGTCGTCGCCACAAACCAAACTGCCCGCGACAAGGGCGTTAAGGCCGGCGACTTGGTTCGTACCGGCGCGAAGATCCTTGGCGGCGGGGGTGGCGGCAAGCCCGACCTAGCGCAAGGCGGCGGGACCGACGCGAACGCAGTGCAAGCTGCGCTGGAGGCTGTTGTGGCGCTAGTGAGCGGGGGGTCGTCCTGAGGCGCGGGGCGCGTCTCGGCCTTGACTTCGGGCAGGCGCGTATCGGACTGGCATACTCTCCGGGGGATGCTCTAGTGAGTATTCCCCTGGAGAACGTCAGATCGCATCCACGGAGTCGCGCTGTGAAGGAGATTGTGCGGCTAGCCAAAGAGCGCGGGATCGTGGAGATCGTCGTTGGCCTGCCTAAACATCTCAATGGGACCGAGGGACAATCGGCTGAAAAAACCCGAGAGTTTGCTAGCATTCTTGCTAGTAGACTCCCGGAAGTGAGAGTTTGCTTGGTTGATGAACGGCGTTCGACCCTTGCTGCCAAGGACATCCTCCAGCAGCAGGGAATTGCAGAACGCGAACAGAGGTCGCTGGTAGACTCGGTTGCTGCCCAAGTGATCCTTGAGCACGCGATGGATTCGGAACGTGCCAGTGGGTTGCCCCCAGGTGAAGAGGTATCCGTTGTCCCAAGCGGGAGGAACGTCGATGAATGACGACATGTCAAGCGCCGCGAAGCAATCGAAAGCGGGGTCACCGTTTCCGTCTCGTCGTGAACTGCATGGCTCGCGCATTCCGACGCGCAAGCCCCAAAAAGAGACTCCAAGTGAGGACGTCTTCCCAGCTCCGGTGAATGCACCTGGGATCGTGACCGGCAGAGCTCCCTCACCTGAAAACGTGGCCCCCCACGTCGATACTGAAACGGGCGCATTTCCGACGCGTAAAGAGCTTCGTGACACGGGGATGCTTCCGCAGGTGAAGGCTCGACCAAAGAACACTGCGAAGGCCGTCGCTCCGCAGAAAGCGGGACCGGCCGCCCCAGCGACCGCACCCAGCCAAGCCGTGCCCGGTTCCGCAAGCAAGCCAACGCGTAGCGCCCGGCCCGCAGGCGGACGGGCAGCTACGGACATAAAGCAGAAGCCTCAAGCGCCTGTCGGCGTGCGCCGACCGACCCAAGTGCGGGCAAAGAAGGCACCGAAATGGCGTGTGGCTCTGATCCTAGTCGTCCTCGTAGCGCTGGTTGGAGGGGCCGTGTACATTGCATTCACCAGCCTGGGTCGCGGTGGCAACCTGACGATCGCCGAATCCTTGGATTTCCCCGGTCCCGGGGAGGGCTCCGTAGAGGTGACGATCACATCCGGGGAACTGGGCTCCGAAATCGGACAGTCGCTTGTAGACGCTGGCGTCGTGAAGACCCTGGAGGGGTTCACGAAGGCGTTCGATGCTAACTCCGCGGCCGCCACGATAAAGCCCGGCACCTACACCCTTCGTGTGGGGATGACATCCGCCGGAGCTCTTGCTGCCCTCCTAGATGACGCTAATCGCAGAGACAACGCGATCACGGTGAATGCCGGCCAGACGCTGTCCCAAGTCAAGGAGAAAATGGTTGCCGTCGGCGGCTTCACAAACGAGGAGCTGGACGAGGCCCTGTCCAATCCAGAAGCCCTGGGTCTTCCCGCTGAGGCGGGAGGCAACATTGAAGGGTGGCTCAGCCCGGGGTCTTACGAAGTTGGTAAAGACACAGGCGCGGCAGAGGTGCTTGCAGAAATGGTCACCAATTCCGTTCAGACCCTAACCGCACTAGACGTGCCGCGGGACCAGTGGCAGGAAACCCTGACAAAGGCGTCCATTCTTGAGAGGGAAGCGGGGGCCGTCGAAGATATGCCGAAGGTTGCACGGGTAATCCAGAACCGACTTGATTCTCCCGGTGGTGAAACTTTGGGGCTGCTCCAAATGGACTCCACTGTGCTTTACGGTGCAGGTAAGTCAGGGGGACTCCCGACAGAGGAAGACCTAGCATCCGACTCCCCGTACAACACCTACAGGGTGGCAGGGCTCCCACCCGGGCCCATCGCATCGCCCTCCGAAGCCGCAATCGAAGCCACTGTGCATCCCGCTGAGGGAGACTGGCTCTACTTCGTGACAGTCAACTTGGACACAGGGGAGACGCTGTTTACGTCCTCATTGGCTGAACAGGAAGCAAATATTGAGCTGTTACGCCAGTGGTGTGCAGCCAATAAGGACAGGTGCTAGTCGAATGAAGAAGTGGGCAGCCGTCGTGGGGGACCCGGTGGCACACTCTCTATCGCCCGTCCTTCATGGCAAAGCGTATGAGCTACTGGGTCTGGACTGGGAGTACCGCAAAATCCAAGTTGACGCAGGTGGCTTCGCGAAGATGGTGTCAGACGTCGGGTCTGATTGTGTCGGATTGAGTGTCACCGCGCCACTGAAGCGCGCTGCACTAGCGGTTGCGGACACTGCGGACGGGTTAGCGAAGCTGGTCGGTTCTGCTAATACTCTGGTCTTCAGCACGTCCGTCAGCGCAGCCTTTAACACCGACGTACAAGGCATTGTGAACACCGTGAGTCCGTTACTGGCTGGCGACAAGTCGATCCACTCAAACCTCTTTCTCGCGTCGCAGGCCCAGTCGGGGCCGCTAACGGGCCAAGCGCCCCCGGTTGTGTTAGGAACAGGAGCCACCGCACGCTCAGCGTTGGCTGCAGTACGGTCGTTGGGAGCAAACAGTGTCGTGCTGGTCGGCCGCTCCTTTGCTGGCCCAAACAACGCGTTCTCTGTCGCCAACGCCATGGGGCTTGACGTTCACCCTCTGCTTTGGAAACGGGTGCCTGACTCGGGTGGCGCGCTGAACCAAGCGCCGCTCATGATCTCTACTGTCCCTCCGCACGTGACCACGGATCTGTCCTCCCGCTTCACTCCAAGGGAGGGCGCCACGGTCTTGGACGTCACGTACTCTGCTGGAAAGACTCCACTGGAAGACGCGTTCGTTAAAGCGGGTGGTAGCGTAGGCTCCCCACTTGCAATGCTCACCTACCAGGGGATCGCACAGGTGAAGTTATGGACGAACCTAGAGGTGCCGTTCGCGCCAGTCTATGAGGCGGTCTTGGCTGCGGCGCGAAAGTAGCGCCTTGCTCTTTTTGCCCGCTGTGGTTCTGTCGCTGGGCTTGACCGTGTTCAACGTTCTGTGGCTTCTTCGCTTCGGTCCTAGACTTTCAGCCAGGTACCTAGGCGGGATGCCAGCGCCACTTCTGGCTCTAGGCAGCGCGACTTTGGGTGTCCTGAGCATCTTGTGGTCCATCCTTTTCCCGTCAGGGTTTCTTCCTGGCGGTGTGGCACTCTTCTCCCTGGGCTGGATAAGCCTGAAGAGCGATGCCCGCTCCCGTCTGCTGCCAAATGCGTTGACGGCGCTGATGACCTGGGAGGTTCTGGCTACCCTCGCGATAGCGACCGCGTTACATGCCGTGGAGTGGCAAACGTGGTTCCATGGCACAACTGGAGCTATCGTGTGGGGCACTTCCATTGGGGCCGGTTGGCTACTGAAGCAAACGGGTATGGGGGATGTGAAGCTGGCTCCGGCGTTGGGATTCATCTTGGGCACACTTTCGGTAACGGCGGCACTGAGCGGACTGGCGCTAGCGTTCATTGCCGCCGGTGTCCAGGGAATCGTTGCAAGAGCAAAGGGTGACCGGTCTGGGAGAATTGCTTTCGGACCCTCAATGATTGGAGCATCGATGGTGGTGTGGGTCATCGTTTCGCTTGGAACGTTGACCCCGTGAACCGTGGTACGTGAGAAGCTGTTGGTCATGTTGAAATGGACCACGGCGGGGGAATCTCACGGCCCCGCATTAGTAGCAACCATGTCGGGTCTGCCCGCGGGTGTCAGCGTCAGCACAGAGCGCATAGCAAACGCCCTCGCTGAGAGGCGCTTGGGTTACGGGCGTGGAGCGCGCCAAAAGTTTGAGAAAGACCGTGTTGAACTATTGACCGGCGTGCGCCACGGTAAGACCACAGGGGGGCCCGTCACAGTTGTCATTCACAACTCAGAATGGCCGAAGTGGCAAACGGTGATGTCTCCCGATGAGGTAGATGAGGCCAGTCTGCTGGTTGACGCGGGCAAAGGCGACACACGGGAGATGGCGCGCAACAAGCGACTAACTCGCCCTCGTCCCGGTCACGCCGACCTCGCGGGGGTTCTCTCGTATCGTTTGGGCGATGCGCGCGACGTTTTGGAGAGAGCGTCAGCTCGGGAGACCGCTGCGCGGGTCGCACTGGGCGCCATAGCGAAGCAACTGCTGTTCGAAGTCTGCGGCGCCCAGATCGTTTCTCACGTTGTCTCAGTTGGCGACGTCGATGCAAACTCTGCCGCGAGGCCAACGCCGCAGGACCGTCAAACACTCATGGATTCCCCGGTACGCACAGCGGATTCGCAGGCGGAGCAGCGTTTCATCGAAGCGATTGACGATGCTCAGAAGTCTGGAAACACGATCGGTGGCGTGGCGGAGGTAATCGCCTACGGGGTTCCGCTTGGTTTGGGCTCCCACATCAGCGATGATACGAAACTGGACGCAGATATCGCGTGGGCCTTAATGAGTATTCAGTCGGCCAAAGCGGTTGAAATCGGGGACGGATTCACCTCTGCGCGCACCCTTGGCACGTCCGCGCACGATGAGATCTTTCTTGGCGAGGACGGGCGGCTGGGGCGCGCGACGAACCGCGCTGGCGGTATCGAGGGCGGGACCAGCAATGGGACACCGATAGTCGCAAGGGTCGGTTTCAAACCGATTTCGACGGTGCCCAGGGCGCTGGCTTCGGTTGATCTAAGTACCGGGGAGACGACGGGAGCGTTCCATCAACGGTCCGACACGGCACAGGTTGTGCCCGGCGCCGTGATTGCGGAGGCGATGATGGCGCTGGTGCTGGCCCGCGCGTTGACCAAGAGGTTTGGCGGACACTCCGTCGAAGAAGTGCGTGCGCAACACCTTGAACAGCAGGCGTATGTCGATGCCAAGACAGACTTATCCCACCTTCGTGAGGGCGTGGGAGGTTCCCGATGAGCATGTCCACGCCATTGGTGCGCCCGTGGTACATCGTGGGGCTCCCAGGCTCCGGGAAGTCGCGGGTGGGCCAACGGTTAGCAAGCTTCTTCGGAGTTGAGCACATCGACACGGACACACTGGTTGAAGAGACGACCGGGCGGAAGATATCCGACATTTTCGACGAGGACGGAGAAGCATTCTTCCGCGCACTTGAAGCGGAGGCGGTTGAATCCACCTACGGGCTGCAAGCGGTGGTGTCCCTAGGAGGCGGAGCAGTCGAAACACAGTCTGTGCGGGACTACCTTTCGGATCAGAATGTGATTTGGATTGACGCCGGCACGGAGGAGTTGCTTTCCCGCATCTCGCGGAACAACCGGCGACCGCTCATGCGGCACAACCCCGAAGAAACTCTGCACCGTCTGCGCTCAATCCGCGATCCGCTCTTCCGCGCCGTCGCGGATGTGAAGGTCACTTCGACTTCCGCTCCCGTGCAAGCCGTGGTGAGGAAAGTTCTCAGGTCCGCCCTGGACTGGGATTTCTCAACCGTTAAGAGCACGGAATCGTACCGTGTGATCACGGGGGCCGGCACATCCTCGGTGTTGGATGCCAACGTGCCAGCGCAGGCAACGAAAGCTTTTGTGGTTGCGGCGCAGTCGCTCCTGGGGCGCGCCGCGACAGTTGAGGCAGAGCTTCAAGAGCGTGGCTTGGCGGTTACTGTTTTCACCCATGCGGATGGCGAGGGCGCGAAAGACCTAGACGTAGCAGCCCGGGGATGGGACGCGATGGGGGAGGCACGCATTGGTAGGCGCGACCTGGTCGTCACGGTTGGCGGGGGCGTGACCACAGACCTGGGTGGTTTTTTGGCTGCGACCTGGCTTCGTGGAGTTTCGGTTATCCATATGCCAACCAGTCTTCTGGCAATGGTGGATGCGTCCGTTGGAGGAAAAACGGGGATAAACACTGCTGCGGGGAAAAACCTGGTGGGGGCTTTCCATGACCCGTCCGCGGTAATCATCGACCTCGATATGCTGCGGACGCTGCCCCAAGCAGAGTACGCCGCGGGCATGGCGGAAGCGATTAAGACCGGGTTCATCCGGGACGCTCAAATACTGGCAGACGTGGTGGAGAACCCGCAGATCAGCGACGTTCACTGGGCGACAACAAGTGGCATGGCGGTACTGGCCGACATCGTCCGTCGCTCCGTAGCGGTAAAGGCCCAAGTTGTGTCGGAGGACCGCCTAGAGGGCGGCTTGCGGGAGATATTGAACTACGGACACACGATGGGTCATGCGATTGAACGGGCAGAGCATTACACGATGCGTCACGGAGAAGCCGTTGCTATCGGCTCCATATTCGCGGCTGTTTTGGCCCGCAATCTGGGAATTGGTCCCCAGGAGCTAATAGACGATCAGACACGGGTGTACGGCTCCATGGGCCTGCCGACCTCGTATGAGGGAGATGTTGCGACCCTGATGGAGGGGCTGGCATCTGACAAGAAAGTGCGGGCGGGAGCCATGCGCTTCGTTCTACTAGAAGCACAGGGGAAACCCAAAGTCGTAACCGTGGATGCGCAGGACGTAAGGTTCGCCGCGGAAACACTTGGAATGGACGGAGCAAATGCATAGTGACGGCATAGGCACAGGTGATGCCCGGTGCCCGATGGTCGTGATCGTTGGAGCTCCCGGAACCGGAAAGTCGGTCGTCGGTTCCGCTTTGGCGCGGTTACTGGATACGGGGTTTGTTGAAAGTGAGTCTCTGGCCGAACAGACTCTGGGCATGCCAACGGCCGAAGCGATGATCTACGATCCGGAACGCACGTTGGATGCATTGAATGCCGCTGCCCTAGGCGCATTAGGGTGCGGCGGTCCGGCGGCTGATGACGTACTGTCGTTGAGCGCCTCGGCGCCCTTAGAGCCGGGCGTGATGGATGCCTTGAAGCGCTTCAAAGACCAAGGTGTACCCGTAGTGGTAATGACTGCGTCGTTGACTACGCTGGTAAGGCGTAACGGGTTGAACGCTCCCCAACCTCCGGGTTTGGGAACCCCACGGGCGTGGTTCCGCTCGCATCTTGCCACTCTGAACGACGCGTACCTACTGATTGCTGACTATTGGTGCGATACTGATGGGTGCGATCCTCAAGGGTGTGCCCGTGAGATTGCTGAAAGCTCAGGATTGCCCCTAAAGGGCGTCCGCGAAGACCAATAAGAAAGGCCACCTGTGGCAACAACGAACGATCTGAAAAACGGCATGGTCCTGGTACTGGATGGCAACCTGTGGCAGGTTGTGGAGTTCCAGCACGTGAAGCCAGGAAAGGGACCGGCTTTCGTTCGCACGAAGATCCGTAACGTCCTAACTGGGAAGTCTGTAGATAAGACCTTCAATGCTGGCGTGAAGGTTGAAACGGCAACGGTTGACCGCCGCGACATGACCTACCTGTACCGTGACGGCGAAGACTACGTTTTCATGGATGACACCGATTATGAGCAGATCCCACTGGGCCCGGCAGTGGTTGGAGATGCGGCCAACTATCTAACCGACAACCAGCGCGCTGTTGTCGCCTTCCACAACGATCAGGTTCTCTCCGTGGAACTGCCCGCTACGGTCACGCTGACGATCACCCACACAGAGCCAGGTCTCCAAGGGGATAGGTCTTCTGCGGGGACGAAGCCCGCAACCGTTGAGACGGGGTATGAGGTCCAGGTGCCCCTCTACATGGATGAGGGAACGCTTATCAAGGTGGACACACGCTCGGGTGAGTACGCGGGGCGCGTTAACGACTAATGCAGTCCGGTTGTGCTGGGCCTACGGGCCCAGCATGGCAGCTCCGCATCCATTTTCCTAAGCCATGGGGCTCTGAAAGGACATTGAGGTGGCTCACGACAGAGGCAAGTTCACGTCACGCACGCGCGCACGCAAGCGCGCCGCCGAAGTTTTATTTGAGGCCGATCAACGGGGCGCTATGAATTCGGCAGCCGCATTACTGGATCTGCTGGAACAGCGCAAGACCTTTACGACCTCGTCATCGCCTCTTCCTGAATACGCGATCCGGATTGTGGAGGGTGTCGCCGCCAATCGCGAAGAAATAGACCAGATCCTGCGCCGCCACGCGAAGGGTGCAGGTATTGACAGGCTGCCCGCATTCGACCTAGCCGTGCTCAGGGTAGCGGTCTGGGAGATGCTGGCAAACTCCGAAGAGGTGCCACCCGTGGTAGCGATCGACGAAGCGGTCGCTGTTGTGAAGCTCATGTCCACGGATGACTCTCCGGCGTTCGTCAACGCCGTCTTGGATGCCGCACGCAAGGCCGGGGTCGGAAACGTGACAGACACATCACAGTCAACGGATAGTGTTCTGATTGAAGAGAGCGCACCGACCGCACCGGACATTTCCGTTGAAACTGAGCGGGAAGATGCCGACTGGGATGAGGATGAGCTGTTAGGGGAGTACTAGTGCCTTTGTAGGGCAGGTAATTGCCCCATTATTCGCTCCAGAACGGTAACACTGACATAAAGTGATTGTGTAGTGCTACGTCGCGAGGAGAATATGAAATGGCGCTCCCAGAATTGACTCATGAGCAGCGGGAAGAGGCCCTGGCGAAAGCCACAGAGGCTCGACGCCGCAGAGCTGAAGTGAAAGCATCGCTGAAGACACGTCAAATGTCGCTGGCAGAGTTTTTTGCTGTGGCTGACGAAGACGAGGCGCTTGCAAAAATGCGGGCCAAGGCTCTTATTGAGTCCTTGCCACGCGTCGGGGTACACCGCGCGGGACTAATCATGGAAGAGGTGGGGATTTCACCCACCCGACGCGTGCGCGGGCTTGGCCGCGTACAGCGTGAAGCCCTGCTGGATAAGTTCAACTGACCCGTGCCGATGGCGGAGTCGATTTCTCAACCGGCCCCGCCATCTGAGACCGACGCAACACCGTGGGTGCACACCGTTCTACAAAGATGTGGGAAGGTTGATTGCATGATGGTGAGTCCACTGTACGTTGTCGCAGGCCCTACCGCGGTTGGCAAGGGGACCGTAGTCAATCGACTTCGCGAAAACTATCCTGATCTTCCGTTATCTATCTCCGTTACGACCCGCAAGCCGCGCGTGGGAGAGGTAGACGGCAAGGACTACTTTTTTGTGACTGAAGCTGACTTCGATCGAATGGTGGAAGCCGGCGCGCTGCTGGAGTGGGCCGTGGTTCACGGTAAGTACCGCTATGGGACGCCCGCTGCATGGGTAGAGGAGCAGCGTGGCACCGGCCAGCCGCTATTGCTGGAGCTCGACTTGATGGGTGCCCGTCAGGTGAAGGCGCGAATACCGGACGCACGCCTGATCTTCATTAGTCCTCCTTCCTTCGCGGAGCTGGAGCGTAGGCTTCTGGCGCGCGGCACTGAGAGCGTGGAGGAACAGGCGCGGAGACTGCGGACCGCCAGGGCAGAGCTTGCGGCCGCGGGTGAGTTCGACATAATCCTTGTGAACGAGGACGTTGAGGAAACCGCGGCGGAGCTGGCCCATGTGATGGGCCTTTCGCGCTCGTAACATTTGGCGTTCATGAGTTGGATCGCATACATGCCCTCCGACCCACCGGCGGCTAAGTGAACTAAACTGGGCTGGTGAAACTGGGCTGTGGCCCGTGGCTTTACTCGGGCTCAGTCCGGGAACAAGGAGAAGTGCGTATGTCTGGAATCGTTGCAAATCCGGAGGGGATAACCTACCCGCCGATTGATGAGCTGCTTGAGCGGGCAGACTCCAAGTACGCCTTGGTGATTCTGGCTGCCAAGCGGGCCCGTCAGATCAACGCGTATCGCCAGCAGCTGGAATCCAACATGATCCAGTTCGTTGGACCGGTCGTGCCTGTGGAAGCTGACGACAAGGCTTTGGCAATATCGCTTCGTGAGATCGTTGAGGACAAGCTTGAGCTCGGCGGCCAGCAGGGCAGCTGAGCCCGCGGGCACCATCCTGCTTGGCGTCTCAGGCGGAATTGCCGCTTATAAAGTCGCCTATGTCCTGCGTGCCTTTGCGAAGGCGGGATTCGACGTTCACGTGCTACCCACCGCGGAATCGCTGAACTTCGTGGGCGCCGCAACTTGGCGTGAGCTCTCCGGCAATCATGTCACGACCAGCGTCTTCGATGAGTCAGGGCCGGGGCACGTTGAGTTAGCACGGCGCGCCGATCTTGTCGTCGTGGCACCAGCGACGGCCAACACGATTGCGAAAATCAGAGCTGGCATCGCGGATGACATGTTGACAACAACGATCATGGCCTCCGCAGCTCCGATGGTCCTCTTCCCCGCCATGCACACCCAGATGTGGCTCAACCCTGCGACGCAGGAGAACATCGCGGTGTTGGAAGAGCGCGGGGTCATCGTGGTTCCGCCGGTTAGTGGGGATCTAAGCTCTGGTGACAGTGGTCCAGGGCGCCTGCCGGATCCAGACCACATTGCCGCGCGCGCATTGGAAGTGCTTGAATCTGCAAGACGCGGCGAAGCGGATGAGGTAACGCCTGAAGACGACTATCTGCGGGGCAGACACATCGTTGTTACCGCCGGCGGAAACCAGGAGCCGATCGACCCCGTTCGCTATGTGGGTAACCGCTCTTCCGGTACCCAGGGGGTCGCCCTCGCTCAAACCGCGCTGGACATGGGCGCAACGGTGACATTGATCCACGCGGCGGTTTCGGTTCCGCTGCCGGATCCCAACCCACGGCTGACTATCGTTTCCGCGTCCACGGCCTCCTCAATGTATGACGCGGTCATGGCTTCGTTGGAGCAGGCAGACGCCCTCGTCATGGCTGCGGCTGTCGCGGACTTCACACCAGACACAGTGTCGGACGCGAAGATTAAGAAGATGCCCGACACGGAGGAGCTGGTTGTTCGCCTCACGCGAACCAAGGACATCCTGAGGGAGGTTTCGACCTCGGAGAACCGGCCAAAAGCGCTAATCGGCTTTGGTGCTGAGACCGGCACGGCCGACGAAGTCGCCAGTCTTGGCAGACGCAAGGCCGTCGCCAAGGGTGCCGATCTGCTGGCGGTGAACCGCGTTGGGGACGGGCTTGGGTTCGGTCGCGTGCACAATACGCTCACCTACTTTGACGCTTCTGGCAATGTGGTCGGTGAGGCAAGCGGCTCGAAGTCTCAGCTAGCATTTGATCTGCTAAACAGAGTTGAGAGTTTGCTTAGAGAAAAGACGTTAGATTGACCGCTCCAATTTTGCATCCATTCACGTCCGAATCCGTCACGGAAGGGCACCCGGATAAGCTGTGTGACCGCATTTCCGATGCCATTCTGGATGAGATGCTGGCCCAAGATCCCAGTGCGCGCGTGGCGGTGGAAGTAGTCGCTACGAAGGGCTTGGTCCACGTGGTTGGCGAAGTGACCACTGAGGACGCCTACGTCGAAATCCCCAGTGTCGTGCGCCAGGAGATCACGCAGATCGGCTACGACAGCCAAGAGGCAGGTTTTGACGGAAACTCCTGTGGCGTGTCGGTTGCCATCGGTCAGCAAAGTCCCGACATCGCTGGCGGCGTCGACCAGTCGCTGGAGACGCGCGGTAAGAGCGGTTTTGACCCAAGGGATGCCCAGGGCGCTGGTGACCAAGGCATCATGTTTGGGTTTGCTTCCAATGAGACTCCTGACCTTATGCCAGCACCCATCTGGTTCGCGCACCGCCTCGCGGAACGCTTGGCGCAGGTCCGTAAAGAGGGAATCGTCGAGGGGTTGCTTCCCGATGGCAAGACCCAGGTCACGTTGATGTATGAGGGCGATCGGCCGGTTGCAGTGGACAACGTTGTGGTCTCCACCCAGCACCGGGAGTCTGTGGGTGCAGCGGAACTGGAAGAAGCGATCAACAGGGAGGTCGTGGACCACGTGTTCGCGGGTGCGGACGTGGACATTGATTTTGAGGGCGCACGGAGGCTGATCAACCCCTCCGGAAGATTCGTGATTGGCGGCCCCGCCGGGGACGCCGGGCTGACGGGGCGGAAGATCATCGTCGACACGTATGGTGGTAGCGCATCCCACGGCGGCGGGGCTTTCTCTGGGAAGGATCCGTCGAAGGTCGACCGTTCCGCTTCCTACGCCGCGCGCTGGATCGCAAAGAACCTGGTTGCCGCAGGCCTTGCTTCAAAGTGCCAGATTCAGTTTGCGTACGCCATTGGTTCTTCGCGTCCCGTTTCCGTAACGGTGGACACTTATGGCACGGGGCTGCTTCCCGATGACCAGATCGCGATGATCATCCAGGACGTTTTCGACCTGAGGCCGTTGGGGATAATTGAGGACCTGTCGCTCTTGGACACCAGTGTGACAACCTACCGGGACACTGCAGCCTACGGACACTTTGGACGCCCAGGATTCACGTGGGAGAACCTAGACCGGGTGGACGATATCCGCGCAGCCGCCAAGATTTGATGGCCCCGTGGGGGAGCAGTTTGCGCGCGTAATCGTAGACATTGACGCGCCCCACTTGGATGAGGACTTCGACTATCGGATCCCCGAATCCCTTGCCCGCGATGTTTTCGTCGGCTCCCTCGTTAAGGTGCGTTTCCGCGGCAGGCTGGTTGACGCGTACGTCGTCGATATACGTGACGATAGTGACTTCCAGGGGAGGATTCTGCCGATAACGCGCGTCGTTGTCGCCATGCCACTGGTCACGCGGGAGATCCTCAAAACCGTCACCTACATCGCTACCCGATATTGCGCGTCACGCAGTCAAATCCTGTCCTTCATCGTGCCTAGGCGCGTAGCAGCCGTTGAAAAGCAGTTGGCCCCGCGTATTGAGGAGTCCCGGGAGAGGGGCGAGGGCGTATTTGCTCCTCCTTCCGCCCTCGTGCCGCGCGCTCGCGTCGTGCAAACCTGCCTGCCGGGCGAACCCGCGGGCGCGATATCCGCCCTCGTCCAATCCCAAATGGAGACAGGTCAGACAACAATCGTGTTGGCTCCAACTGCGCACAGCAGTGAGGTGCTGGCGGCCAGCCTTGAGGGAACTCCGGGGGTTCGCGTAGGACACATCGACGCGGATCAGGGCCCGACCAAACGGTACCGAACGTATCTGCGCAGCCTGCTGGGAGACTTCGATGTGCTGGTGGGGACTAGGTCAGCGGTCTGGACGCCGATGCCCATGCTTGGCGGCATCGTGATTTGGGACGACGGCGACGACCGGTACGTGGAGCAGCGCGCGCCCAGATTTGAGGCGCTGGATGTATGTGTTGCTCGATCTCATATCGAGGGCGTTTCGCTGGCTTCTTTGGCGTACGCGCGTTCTGTGAAGGCCCAGGCTCTGGTGAACGCCAAGTGGGCTGAAGACGTTGTGCCAAGCCCTCAGCAGGTGCGTCAGAGCGTCCCCCGCCTCCAATCGTTCGACGCGTACGCGGCACAGCGGGAAGGCCCAACAGGAAGCACGCGACTGCCCGATGCCGCATTCCGCCTAATCCGGGCGGGCCTGGAGACTGGTTCCGTCCTGATTCAGGTTCCGGCCGCGGGTTACATTACGGAGGAAGAGGACCGGCGGCGTGTCGGGTCCGACCGGATTGGGCAGGAACTGGCAGCAGCGTTTGCGAAGGCACGGGTAGTGGTCTCATCATCCACCGCGGGGGTGGTGCGTGAGGTGCAGGGCGGCCAACAGATTGTGGTGGCCACTGCCGGCGCCGAGCCCACGACACCGGGCGGCTACGCGGCGGTCATTATCACTGGAGCAGCATCGCTTGCGTACGGGGAACGGTTGGACACGCTGACTGAGGCCATGCGCAGGTGGATGGGGGCACTGGCCCTGGGACGTCCGACTGGCCCAGCGCTGATCGTTGGTGAAGTGCCCCCGGTTCTGTGGGACTCCCTAGTCTTATGGAGGCCACAGAAGCTAAGTGCGGATGTCCTTTCGGAGCGTCAGGAGTTGGGTTTTCCACCGGCACGTTGGGTCGTTGCGATCGAGGGCGCAAGGGCAAGTGTTGAGGTGATGGTTGCCCAAGCACAGAGGGCTCTTGGGCAGGCACAGTTTCACATGCCCGGGGAGCCGTATTCCGATCTGGCGTTAATTGGGGAAGCGACTGTGCCGGGGGAAAATGGAGAAGCACCTCGACTGAGAGTGACCTTGTCGGTGGCTCCGCGTAACATTCAGGTATTGATGGGGGCTTTGGGTGAGGCCCGCAGGGCGCTTAGTAGGCAGGGCTCCAACTTGCCGCAGGTTGATGTGAATCCAAGGACGCTTGCGCCTTGGCCGTAGTAGACCTGGCCAAAGTAGACCTAGGCACGCAGTGTCGATGAGAGGACGGGGATTTCCGTTGCGCATAGTATTTGCAGGCACGCCAGAAGTGGCGGTGCCGACCCTTCGTGCCCTCGTTGAATCGGGGCACCATGTCGTGGGTGTGATCACGCGGGAACCCAAGCGCAGGGGACGCTCAAAGGCGTTGGTTTCGTCAGAGGTCGGACAGTTCGCGGCCAAAGCGGGCTTAAATGTGCTTGAGACGTCGCGTCCGGGAGATCCTGAAGAAACGGAATGGATCCAAAACTTGGATGCGGATCTGGGTGTCGTAGTCGCGTATGGCGCTCTGCTACCCCAGCGTGTGCTGGACCTGCCGGGCGAAGGCTGGGTGAACCTTCACTTTTCGAAACTTCCGGACCTACGTGGCGCGGCACCCGTCCAAAGAGCCGTGATTCGCGGGGATGAGGAAATCGGTTGCTCAGTCTTTCAGCTTGAGAAAGGTATGGACACCGGACCCATTTTCTCTCAAAAGATGTATCCGCAAGGCGTGGAGAAGACCGCGGGCCGGGTCCTTGCGGACCTTTCGGTTTTGGGAGCGGAACAGGTTCTGGAAGTCGTCGACGAAATAGCTTCGGGGGAGGCCCAGGCGGTTCCGCAGGACGAAGGCGCCGGGGGAGCCAACGTCACCTTCGCTCCCAAACTAACGCGGGCCGACGGGTTTGTGGATTTCAGGGCGCCTGCCCGGGCAACAGTCGACCTGGTCCGCGGCGTCACACCCGACCCGGGCGCATGGACCACCCTGCCTGACGGCCGCACCATGAAGCTCCGGGCAATCCAAGCACTACCGGACGCGGAGCCACACACCGCACGTAGCAACGCAGCGGGGTCGGTTACGCTGGTTGATCGGACAGTGCGGGTCGCGTGCCAAGGCGGGGATGTGATCCTTACAGAGGTGGCGCCCGCCGGGAAGAACTGGATGAAGGCTGCTGACTGGTGGAGGGGTGCGCGCTTGGAAGAGGGCGCTACGCTTGGCCAGCCAACGGAAGGGAACTAAAAGGTGTCCAACTACCAGAAACGCAGACCGCGCCGCGGCGGAAGCGGCAGCGTCAACCCAGCACGCTTAGTTGCGGCGGAAGTGCTCATCGAAGTGGACTCAGGGGAGAAGTTCGCGAACCTTGTCCTTCCAAAAGCACTGCGGGAAAAGCAGACGGAGGACCCGAATTTCACGTTCCGGGACTCCGCGCTCACGTCTGAATTGGTTTATGGCACCATCCGCCAACAGTTCTTCCTTGACTTTGCGCTGGCGCCACATTGCTCGCAACCACTGCAGGAGCTGGACGCGGCAGTATTGGTCTGCTTGCGTTTAGGGGCCTACCAGCTTCTTTTCCTACGCGTTGCAGAGCACGCTGCGGTTTCCGAAACCGTTGAGGTCGCACGCAAGTTAGCGGGTGAGGGTGCATCCCGATTTGTGAATGCCGTGTTGCGTTCCCTGCAGCGTGAAGGCAAACAAGAAGTATTCGATCGTGTAGAGGAGATTGAGGATCCGGTTTCCCGGACAGCAACCCGGCATTCCCACCCTGAGTGGATAGTTTCGGACGTGAGCGACGCACTGCGCCAACGCGGCATTGACGATACCGAACTGGACAGGGCACTTGCCGCGAATAACGAGGCGGCGAAGGTGACGCTGGTCGCCAGGCCCGGACTTATCACGCCGGCCGAACTGGCCCAAGAAGCGGAAGATGTGCTGGGGACGTCGACCGCTCAGGGCTTGCTAAGTGAGTATGCCGTGGTGCTGTCCGGCGGGGATCCAGGTGCTCTACCCTCAGTGCGGTCAGGTGTGGCCGCAGTGCAGGATGAGGGGTCGCAGCTGGCAGCGATGCTACTTGCTGAGGCGCCCTTGTCGGGAAGCGATAAGAGGTGGCTTGACCTGTGCGCGGGGCCCGGTGGAAAATCTGCGCTTTTGGGTGCCATGGGTGCGGCGCGCGGCGTGGAGTTAGTCGCCAATGAGGTGAATCCGAAACGCGCGCGTCTTGTCGGTCGGTCAGTGCAGGCACTGGAGAACGTGACGGTCAGTGTCGCGGATGGACGTAGCTTCACCTCCGATGCTCCATTTGACCGCACGCTTGTCGACGCGCCGTGTCTGGGATTGGGGTCCCTTCGCAGGCGCCCGGAGTCTAGGTGGCGCCATTCCCGTTCTGATCTGGATGAACTTGTCCCTCTACAAGAAGCCCTCTTGGCGCAGGGCATAGCGCTAACCAGAAAGGGAGGCGTGATCGCGTGGGTCACGTGCTCCCCGCACATGGCGGAGACTCTTGACCAAGTCGCCTATGCCCTCGACCGGTTTGACGTTGAACTGGAGGATGCGGCTGAACTGGCCCAGTCATTCACTCCTGAGGACCTCTCACTTGGCTCAGGTAGTGAGATCGCCTCTAAAACGGTCCAGCTGTGGCCGCACCGTCACGGGACAGACGCGATGTTCGTGGCGCTCCTGCGAAAGAAGTAAAACTGCGGCAGAGCTTGGGTTTGGTGAGGGCGCTGTGGGTAGGCTTGAGCCATGGACGTACTGATTGCACCCTCGATTCTCGCTTCCGACATAGGGAACTTGGACCGTGAACTGGATAAAATTGCCAACGCGGACCTAGTTCACGTCGACGTGATGGATGGACATTTCGTCCCGAACCTGACATGGGGACTGCCCGTGGTGGAAGCCGCGGTCCGTCACGGCGGGCTACCGGTCGATACCCACCTGATGATTGAGAACCCCGACAGGTGGGCGGTTGAATACGCACGCGCGGGCGCAGCATCCGTTACCTTCCACGCGGAAGCGGTCACGGCTCCGCTCACACTGGCACGTGAGATTCGCAAGGCTGGTGCCCGTGCAGCGGTCGCCTTTAGTCCGAAGACGGAAGTCGGGGAGTACCTTCGATACGTCGACGAATTCGACATGTTCCTAGTCATGACTGTTGAACCGGGCTTCGGTGGCCAGCGTTTCCTTGAAGGCACAATGCCGAAAGTGAGACTTCTGCGCGACGCAATAGCGGCTTCTGGGGCCGACGTTCTCTTGGAAGTGGACGGTGGCATCGACAGGGAGACTATCCTCTCTGCCGCTGAGGCGGGCGCTGACGTCTTCGTTGCAGGTTCAGCCGTGTTCGGATCTGAGGATCCGGCCCGCGAAATTGATGCTCTGCGCGAAGCCGCTAAGCGCATTCTGGACAATGCGTAGGTCAATGGCATAATTGGGGGATGCTCCGGGGTCGGTGAAAGTCCGAGCCGGCGGTGATAGTCCGCGACCCACCAGCAGGTGGTTGAATCGGTGAAACTCCGATACCGACGGTTAAAGTCCGGATGGGAGGAGCACGGCGTCAAGGCTGTTTGGCGCCTGCGCGCCCCGGCTTTTAAGGAAGGTCCGGATGGCGCAACGCAAACCGCCCTCGAAACGCACGACGTGGCTTGCTCCGTTGTCGCTGGCGGTCGTCGTCGTGTCCATCTGGTGGCTGGCGACAAATCTCCGTCCCGTTGAGCCGTGGATGTTCCCGACTCCGCAAGCGTTCCTTTCAAAGTTCGTGACTCTGGTCAGCCAAGGTTGGGTGTGGAATCGCGTGGCGGTGACCGCTGGGGAAGCGGTGATCGGCGCCATTGTGGGAACCGCCGTGGCACTGCCTTTGGCATGGGGCATCTTCAACAGTGAGTTTGTGCGCGCTGGGGTGGAACCATTCCTTGGCGCAACCCAAGCTATCCCGGCCATCGCAATAGCGCCCATCCTTGTTCTATGGCTGGGCAACGGATTCACCCCCATTATTGTGCTGTGCGCGCTCATAACCTTCTTCCCAGTCCTGGTTTCGACAACGGTGGGACTGCGCCAAATGGACCCTGACGTCACGGATGCGGCCGCATTAGACGGAGCATCTGGGTGGGCGATGATCCGCTACATTGAGGCTCCTATGGCGGCGCCAGCCATGCTCGCAGGTATTCGCAATGGCTTCGCACTCTCTGTCACCGGCGCGATCGTGGGTGAAATGGTCATGGGTGGCGCGGGATTGGGCCAAGTGCTCACCCAGCAGCGTCACAACTTAGACACCGCCGGCATGTTCGTCACCGTGGCGCTCCTGTCCACACTAGCCATGTCGCTGTACGGGGTCATCTACGCCCTCGAACGAAGAGCGAAAAGAGAGCTCCGGGGAAAATCTTCCCGCAGCAGGATACAAAGTAGGAGTTAGAACAGTGGTTTCTACACGCACTATTCGAAAATCTCGCAAGGCCGGTGCCATGCGGGTGAAGGCGGTTGCTGCGACGCTGGTATTCGGGCTGGCCGGCATGGTTTTGGCCGGATGCTCGAACGCGAATTCTGGCGCGGGGATGACAGGTTCTCCGGATAACCCACAGTCGTCACTGGCTGGGCAGGCAGTCGACTTGGGCGTGGGAGGGGAGGAGGTCGTCGTCGGACTCACCTACGTACCAAACGTCCAGTTCTCACCGGTTTATGTTGCTGGCACGGACGAAATATTCCGTGCCGCGGGCATAGGTGTGTCCATTCGTCACCACGGCGCGGACGAAGGATTGTTCACCGCGCTGGTCTCCGGCGAAGAAGACGTGACGGTTGCCAGCGGTGACGAAGTCCTCCAAGCACGTGACGCCGGCATGGACCTAGTCTCAATAGGTGCCTACTACCACCAGTACCCCGTGGTCATCGTCGTCAAAGAAGACAGCGGGATCACGACAGTGGAGGATCTGCGTGGAAAGTCCGTCGGTTTACCTGGAGAGTACGGGTCGAACTGGTTCGGGCTGCTTGCCGCGTTAGAAACCGCAGGCATGTCGACCTCAGACATTGACGTTGCCTCAATCGGATATACCCAAGCGGCCTCTCTGGCCAGCAACCAAGTTGATGCGATCGTCGGGTTTATCAACTCCGACGTGGTCCAGTTGGAGCAGTTGGGAGTCCCAATTAGGGTGATTCCTCTCACCCCGGGTGAACCGCCACTTGTCGGAGCCACGATTGTGACCACAACGAAGTGGCTGGATAACCACCCTGATCTTGCTGCTGGCGTAGTTAGTGCAATCACCGTGGGCGCAGAACGCGTGCTGGCCAATCCACAGCATGCGCTGGAGATAACGGCAGAGTGGGATCCCGCGTTAAAAGACCCCGAAACCCGCGCTGGGGCTGCCAAGGTACTGGAAGCAACCCTGCCCCTGTGGCGCGATGCTGAAGGCAACGCCAGTGCCGTCCAAGATTTAGAAGTGTGGCAGGCGATGGGAGCCTTCTTGGGGCCCGTGCTGGGTTCTGACATCACACCGGAGGACGTGGACAAAGCGGTAACTAACGCTGTCGCGCAGTAGGGTTTCCCTCATGACTGCTTTCGAAGATTTGTTTGTGGAGTTAGAAGCCAAAGCCAAAGAACGTCCCGCCGGGTCGGGAACGGTCAAGGAGCTGGACGAAGGGATCCACTACATAGGTAAGAAGATTGTGGAGGAAGCAGCGGAGGTCTGGATGGCTGCGGAGTACGAAACCAAGGCCGACTTGGCGCTTGAGATCTCCCAGCTGCTCTATCACCTCCAGGTGATGATGGTCGCAAAAGACCTGACCCTGGACGACATCTACAAGTACTTGTGAGTGGTAATGCTTAGAGTTGCACTGCCCAACAAGGGCTCTCTTTCTGATTCTGCCGTAAGCCTGCTGGGGGAAGCGGGCTACCGCACAAGGCGCCGTGGGCGCGAACTGGTGCTACTGGACCGTGAGAATGATGCAGAGATCTTTTTCCTGAGGCCACGCGACATTGCCGTATATGTCGGCCAGGGGCGTATCCAAGCCGGCATCACGGGACGTGACCTACTCCTGGATTCTGGTACAGACGCTATTGAAATGCTGGGACTTGGATTCGGCCGGTCAAGGTTCAGATTTGCGGCCCCAGTCGGGACAATGAATACGCTTTCAGACCTCCAGGGTAAGCGGATCGCGGCGTCGTACGATCGTCTGGTTAGCGGATACTTGGCCCAACACGGTTTCTCAGCCGACGTTATCCACTTGGATGGGGCTGTGGAATCCTCTGTCCAGCTTGGTGTTGCCGATGCGATCGCTGACGTTGTCGAAACCGGCAGCACTCTGAAAGCCGCGGGCTTGGAAACATTCGGCCCAACGATTCTGGAATCAGAGGCCGTTCTCATAACAGGGCCTCAGCATTTGGCCGATCCAAACCTCAAGGTCTTGGAGCGCCGATTGCGCGGCGTTCTCATTGCGCGTGACCACGTGCTTGTGGACTACAACATCCGTGCTGATAGGCTGCCGAATGCGGTGGCTATCGCGCCCGGTCTGGAGTCACCGACTGTCTCCGCGCTTGCTGAGTCGGATTGGCGTGCGGTGCGCGTTGTGGTTCGGACAAGCCAGGTCAACCAGGTGATGGATGAGCTGTTGGATGTGGGCGCGGAGGGCATCATTGTCACCTCTTTGGTCGCGTCTCGACTACGCTAGAAACATTGAGGCAAGGACGGTGAAAAGTGGGCGCAAGTGGGGTTTCGTCGCCACTGCGCATACTTAACCTAGCTCTGAACCTTATCCATACCCCCGGTGGCCTGTCGCTTGAGGCTGCCACGCGGATCGTGCCAGGGTACCTGCCCGCCAATCCGGACAGTGCGCGGCGCATGTTCGAACGCGACATCGCCCAATTGCGGGAGTCTGGGCTGGTGGTCGACGTTTCGGACAGCGTGACGCCAACGTATTCCATATCTACGTCGGCGTTAAGTGACACAGCCGTGAACCTTAGCGGCCAGGAAATCTCCCTGCTGTTGCGCGCGGCCGACATGTGGGGAATTTCCCGCCCCGCCTACGCTGCGTTACGACACAAATTGGCCGGCCATGCGTGGGGGCCACTACCGGAGACGCCCTCGACCGACATGCACCTGCGAGAGAGTGACGCGGTTGCCATCTTGGTCAACGCGATTGGGCGCCGGCATCTGGTTGAGTTTGAATACGCGGCAAAGCGGGGGACCTCCACGCGCTCAGTGGCACCATGGCGACTGGTTGCAAACGGATCTTCCCTGTACCTGTGGGGTTTTGACATGGATAGATGGGATGGCCGACTATTCCGGCTTTCCCGGTTCGTCTCCCTTCCCACCTTGATTGGCGCTGACGGGGACGGGGACCCCAGCGGACCGCTCAAGGAGCAGCCGTTTGATGATTCGGCTTTTGTGGTTGCGCCGTTGCTGTTGGTGAAAGAAGGGGCGGCTCCGGCGTCAGAGACGTTCTCAGTGGAAGTGCCAACGCCCAGTGGGGACGCGGTTGTTTTGCCTGATACTTGGCGGCTACGCCTCGGAGTGGAAGACGACGCCGGAATATGGGAAGACCGGATTCTCACAGAGGCCCTGGGTGTTTCTGTAGTTGAGCCAAAATGGCTTAAGGAATCAATAGGGCGCCGCCTTGCTGCTGCGGCGGAATGGGGGGCGGTCCACGATGGCTGAAGCTGCCGGTACCGCCCTTGCGCGCCTGGTCTCCATGGTTCACCTGATTGACGAGCATCCGGGCATAACAACCCGTCAATTAGCCTCTCATTTTGGGCGTTCGATGAGGCGCATCAGGGCCGATATCGACACATTGGACCGCGCGGGCTTCGATGATCTGCTTCCCGACAAGACGTTTGAGATCGACTATGACCTGTATGTCGCCCAGGATCGCCTGGCCCTGCGAACGCCTTTGGAGCTGCGGGCACCACTTCCCGTGACGGAGGAAGAGTTTGCCCTGCTGCTGACGGGCCTAGGTGCGGCAGCGCCGCTTCTTACCGATCAGGAGCGCCAGTGGGTGCCGCGCACCATCTCTGCGCTGATGGCCATGCGTGCGCCCATCTCAAAGTCGACGGCGGCCGCGCCAGTGCCGCTTGCGATGGAAAGTCGACTTCGCGACACGGTCCTACTCTTCAGGGACGCGATCAGCCAAGGCAGGGACACGGGATTTCACTACGTTTCCGGGGCGGGGACGACCTCGGACCGGATATTCCGTCCCGACTCTCTGACCCTGGGCGTTGAAGGCTGGGTCGTCTCTGGTTTTTGTGCCTCAGCGCAAGAGCGCCGCACCTTTCGACTGGACCGCATGAGCGGCGTGGAGATGATGGGTCGCTCCTCATTTCCTACGATTCCGGCATCTGACACCCAAGCAGGAGTCGCGCGGTCCGTGGAAGTCGATCTGCAAGCCCAAGCGCGCCTTCTCTTGGCCGAGTCGGCGGCGTCTTCACTCCAGGTGAACGAGGACGGCACGATAACCGCCACGTTCACGGTGTTCGACGACGCATGGATGCGAAAACAGCTGCTAAACCTGGCACCTTGGGTGATCACCACACGCCCTCGAACCTATCTTGAACAGGCAGCTTCTTTCGCAAGGACCGCCCTCGTTGAACAGAAGCAAGCGTTACACGCCTACATGGGCTCTGTCGCTGACAGAGGTGTCGACGGCGATGGCGCCAACCCAGACAATGAACACGGAGCGGAAAACCATGAATGAACAGCCCCTAAGTGCAGCGGAGCGCATGGAAGCTTTCCGGGAGCACATGAGAGTAGAAGAGTCGGGTCTCACCGCCTATCTGGCTTCACTGCCTTTCACGCCCGACCCGTTCCAAGAGGAAGCCTTGGAACGCCTAGCGCTTGGCAATTCCGTCCTAGTGTGTGCGCCGACCGGAGCGGGCAAGACGGTGGTGGGCGAGGGCGCTGCGTACCTGGCGCGCAAGTCCGGCAAGCGCGTCTTCTACACAACGCCTATCAAGGCGCTGTCTAACCAGAAGCTCCGCGACTTCAGGAAGGCGTTTGGGGACCACGAGGTCGGCCTGCTCACGGGCGACACGGCGATCAACCCCGACGCACCGATCATCGTCATGACGACGGAGGTCCTGCGCAACATGATTTACGCCGGCCAGGATCTTGGCGACTTGGGCGTCGTGGTCATGGATGAGGTGCACTACCTGTCAGACAAGTTCAGGGGCCCGGTCTGGGAAGAGGTCCTCATCCAGTTGCCCACCGACGTCCTGGTCGTGGCTCTGTCTGCCACGTTGTCAAACGCGGGGGAGTTCGGCAGGTGGATGGAGAGCGTTCGTGGCAGTTGCGACGTCGTCGTTTCGGATAAGCGGCCGGTGCCCCTTTATCAGGAGATGATGGTTGGGTCGCGCCTGTTCGACCTGTACACACGCCCCAAAGCAGTCGCCGCGGGGAAGGCAACCCCCGTTCTCAACCCCGACCTACTGGATGCGGTCTACCAGTCCCAGGTCCGGTCCGAGGGCGGATATCGAGGACGAAGAGGCACGCGACCGCAGCCCGTGTCCCGTTATCGCCTGATCGAGAGGCTGCTGCAAAAACGGCTCCTCCCGGCCATCGTTTTTGTATTTTCGAGGGCGGGGTGTGAGGACGCGGCAGCAGAGGCAGCCACATATGGCTTCTCACTCACAACCGTGGAAGAACGTGAGCAGATAGCAGCGGAAGTGGACGCCACGCTGGCTTTGATCCCCGTTGAAGACCACGCCGCCCTAGCCCTGCACCAATGGGCGCGCACGCTTGAAGACGGCGTAGCAGCGCACCACGCGGGCCTCCTTCCCCAGCAGAAAGAAGCGGTGGAGCGCCTCTTCACCGCGGGCTTGATAAAAGTCGTGTTTGCTACGGAAACGTTGGCACTGGGGATCAACATGCCGGCAAAAACCGTGGTCATTGAGGCGATGGAGAAGTGGGATGGCAGTGAGCATGTTCGCCTGACCCCCAGGGAATACACGCAGTTAACTGGGCGCGCTGGACGGCGCGGAATCGACGTTGAGGGCCACGCCGTGGTGCCGTCCAGGGGAGTCGTGACGCCCGAAGAGCTGGCGGAGCTGTCTTCAGGCCGCTCGTACCCTCTGCACAGCGCGTTTGTGCCCAACTACAACATGGCGGTGAATCTTCTGTCGCGCATGTCCTATGACCAGGCGCAGGAGATCTTAGAGTCCTCATTCGCCCAGTTCCAGGCAGATGCATCCGTCGTGAAGGACGCGTCGAAGTTGCGGCGCACGAACCGCAGATTGGACGAAGTCCGAGCGTCCCTGCATTGCGAACGTGGCGATGCCGCGGAGTACTTTGAGTTACGTGAGGACGTTTCAGCGCTCCAGAAGAAAGCTTCCAAGGCCGCACGAACCAGCCGCTACCAGCAGGACATGAAGATGCTGTCGGGTCTGAAAGCGGGGGACGTTGTGCGTTATCGGCGCGGACGCAGGTCCCGTACGGCCGTGGTCGTGCAGGCGCCCTCGCCCGGATTCGCAAGCCCGCTAGCGCGCGTGGTGAGCGAGGACGCGAAGGCGGGATCTTTGGGACCTCGGGAGGCGGAAGACGGCCTCGAAATACTTGGGCGGATGCCAGTTCCTGAACGTGGAGCGCGCAGGCCAGCTGACCGTGCGAAACTCGCAGCGGACCTGCGCCACGGCGACTTCCAGAAAAAAAGATCGCGTTTCAAGGCCAGGGATGACCAGAAGGTGCGGGACCTGTTGGATCAGGCTGCAAGGCTGGAGGAAAGGCTCCGGAACCACCCCGTGCACCAATGCCCTGATAGGGAAGCCCACGCTTCGCTGGGGCACCAGTACGCGCGCCTGATCCGGGAGCGGAACACGGTTGCCGCCAAGATAAACGCCAGCAGCGCAAAGATCGTCGACGAGTTCGCAGCCGTATGCCAGGTGCTACGCAAACTTCAGTTCCTAAGTGGAGACAAGGTTACTGAGCGTGGGGCGCGGCTACGGCGCATCTACGGCGAACGTGACCTCCTAGTGGCTCAGGTGATCGCGCAACAGAGCTGGGCCGATCTGAATGCGGAGGAGCTGGCCGCGATCGTGGCGGGCGTCGTCTATGAGCCGCGGGGGGATGACACTGGCACCGGAGCCTCAACCTATCTGGGGTCAGTTGCCTTAGAAGAGGCGTGGGGAGAGACGATGGCTGCCTACAAGCAAATCCATAAGATCGAGGTCGGTGCGAATAGCGAAGCGACACCAGAACCTTCACCCACGCTGATCCACCCTATGTTCAAGTGGGCCAAGGGCGCCTCTCTTGCGAGCATCCTAGAAGAAACTGAGCTTTCAGGCGGCGACTTCGTCCGCTGGGTTCGTCAAGTGCTGGACATGCTGGATCAGCTGCGTCGCCTTGACGACTCTGAGCTGGCGCGAACCGCGAATAAGGCGCGTCAGAAGCTGCTGCACGGCGTGGTGGCTTGGACGGAGTTTGGGTGAGCATAGCGGAACGTAAACCCCGCGCAGGCACCCGGAAGGCCGCCCGGGCCCAGGCCGAACGAGATGCGCAGTCTAAGGCGCGCCGCAGCAAGCGCACGGCGTGGGGGAGCACCTGGCTTGACTTGGGGCTCCTGGCGGCATCCGGATTCACCATGGCGTTGGCGTTTCCGGGGTTTGATTGGTGGCTCCTCTCCTTTGTTTCCCTAGCGGTGCTGGTTGGAGTCATTGACCGCGTGAGTCCGGGCAGAGCGTGGGCTTACGCAGCATGGTGGGCCATGTTCTTCATGATGCCGCTGATCTCTTGGATGCAGATCGCAACGGATGGGACCCTGATCGCTTGGATCGCTTTGGCGGGCGCTGAGGCGTTCTTTATCGCGTTGTGGGGGATGTCGTTCGCGTCTTTGCGTGCGTTCGGGTGGGCTCAGTCGCTCTGGGCGCAAGCAGCTGCCGGCGGCTTACTCTGGGTGGCGTTTGAAGAGCTCCGCTCACGTGTTCCATTCAGCGGGTTTCCCTGGGGAAAGATGGCATACCCGCAGGTAAACGGTCCTTTGGTGAGTCTTGCGCAATACGGGGGAGAGGTGCTGGTTGGGTTCACGGTCTTCTTCATTGCGGTCCTGTTGCGGCACGCGTTGTCTTGGCGAACCTCGTTGGTGGGGGAGTCTGGTGTTATGGAACGCACCGCCGCCATCGGTGTTGCCGGCGTACTGTTCCTGGCGCCAGTTTTCATTCCGATGGCTAAAGCTCAGGAAGCGGGTTCCATTGACGTTGCCATCATTCAGGGAAACGTAGAGATCCCCATGAATGAAACGTTTGCCACGCCGCGAAAGGTGACCGGTAACCACGCGCGCCAAACCATGAGGATGTTGGACGATGGCCACCAGGTCGACCTGATTTTGTGGGGGGAAAACTCTACAGACATTGATCCGCGCACGGACCCTCAAACTAGCGCTCTGATTGAAGAGGTTTCTGCCCGCGCAGGTGTCCCGGTGATGATCGGAATCCTTGAATACCAGGGGGACTACCGCTATAACTGGGCTGCTCTTTGGGATCCGGATGACGGGCTCCTTGACACCATGTACGGCAAACAGGAGCCGGTGCCGTGGGGAGAGTACGTCCCGTTCCGTGAGGTGACGGAGTTCTTAGCAACTGCGGCGGCTCAGGTAGCCACAGACATGGTCGCGGTAGACAACCCGGCAATCCTAGACGTGCGTCTAGCCGATGGCAGGGTTGTGCCCATTGTCGTGGGGATCTGCTTCGAAGCAGCGTATGAGCCACTTATTGGCGAGGGTGTTTCGCTTGGCGGCCAAATGATCGTGATTCCAACCAACAACGCCCATTTCCAGAATTCCGCAGAGTCCGATCAGCAGCTGCAGATGGCTAGGTTCCGCGCGGCAGAGTTTTCGCGATCCACGGTTCAGGTTTCCACCAATGGTGTGTCTGCCATCGTGCAGCCTGATGGGAAGGTTGTGGCGAAGACGGGCACCCAGGAGGCAGACTACCTTGTGGGATCGTTAGCGCTGCGCACATCCAAGACACCATTCACGTACGTCGCAAGCTGGCTTCCGCTGACCGTTATGTCAGGAGGACTGGCCTTAGCAGCCGCATGCCTATTCGTCTATGCGAGGGACGCGCGCAGTCGCAAGCGCTGAGTGTTTTAGCCGCGGCGGTAGTCGGTGTCGAAGATCAGTTCGCCGCTACGGAATGCTTCCAGCTGTTCCTGCAACAGCTGTTCCAGCTCTTCCAGACTCCGCCGTTCCAGGAGCATGTCCCAGTGGGTGCGCTGCGGCTTTATCGCCTTTGAATCTTCTTCCTCAACCGCGTCACCGACCAGATCGGCAAACTCACCGCAACGGCATTCCCATGTTGCGGGCGGCTCGGCGTCAAGAGCCATTGCAATCACGAAATCGTGACCGTTCGCGCACACGTATTTCGCTTCAAAGCGATCAGCAAAGACAACGCCTTCTTCAGATTCTAGGGACTTCGAACCGATTTGCATGCCTCTTAGTGCGCGATCTGCCACAGCATCTCCTTGTGAATGACTTCAAGAAAGGAGCCTCAATGAGGGTCCCTTATCAGCGCTTCATTTTACAGCGTCGCCGCGAAAAGTCCTAGAAACAATGCCAAGGGCGAAACATGTTCGGCGGCATGTTCGCAGGTTAACAACACCCTCGCCACGATCCGATAATGATGATTATGTCAGATAACGGGCTGACGAGGCACCGCCAGGAATGGCCAGACTTTCGAGGGCACCCTCGCCCCTTCACTCGTCAGTAGACGACGCTGAACTTCTTATACCCTTCAGGCTTTGCTTTGGAGCTTTCGATGCGTGACACGTGTACGCCTGGGAAACCGAGCCTGAGTGCGTTCATGAACTGATCTACCCGGTGCGGCGGCCCCTCAACATGAAGTCTTACCGACCCGTCGTCTTCGTTGCGCACCCAGCCCGTCAAATCGTGTTCCTGTGCGGCCCACATTGTCCGGTAGCGGAACCCAACGCCTTGGACCCTACCCCTTACGGTCGCGTTGTACGCGAGAATGTGTCCACCAGGAGCACTCATGTTTTCTCCTTGAGAATCTGCGGGCCCTGATGCAGAGCCACTACTACGACGCCGCCTGCTTCGCCCTGCGCCGACGCGCGAGCTCATCCAGTCCCACGACATCATCTTCACTCTCCACCGGGAACTGAGCCAAGCTACCCTCTACTTCACGCCAGACCCTACCGACAGCAATACCGAACACGCCTTGACCACCTTGGAGCAGGTCAACGATTTCGTCGGGCGAAGAGCACTCATACACAGACGCACCGTCGCTCATCAGCGTGATCGATGCTAGGTCGTCTATCCCCCGCTGGGCTAACTGCTTCACTGCCACACGCACCTGCTGCAATGAGATACCCGTGTCCAAGAGCTTCTTCACGACCTTCAGCACCAAGATGTCCTTGAATGAATACAGGCGCTGGCTGCCTGAGCCTGCGGCAGCGCGCAACGACGGCTCAACCAAGCCTGTGCGCGCCCAATAGTCCAGCTGGCGGTAAGTGATACCTGCAGCCTGGCAAGCAACGGGCCCGCGGTAACCAGCAGACATGTCAATCTGAGCTAGCGGGTCCCCAAACAGCATGGGCTGTCGTGGACTGTCCGACTGCGCTGGGACTGTAGGGCTCACGCCAACTCCTCTACCAAGGTTTCTGGATCTCCACTCTAGCTGCCGCACTCCGTTTCGTGCGACCGGCCAAGTGATCTTCTCCTACGATACCGTGCGATCTGTACTCTAACCGTGAGCTTGAGGTTTAGAGTGTGGCGTGTCGCCGGATGGGGTGTGCGCGCCCGGTCCAGGCTTCGGTGGCAGCTCCCGGTCAGTCACGTGTGGCGTCGAGGGCGGTCCTGAGAAATGCGGCGTGGAGGTCCCCCACCATTTCACCAAGATCGTCGGCGCGGGCCTCCTTACGCGCACGCTCCCCCGGCCTGTCGCGTCTAGAAGACGCTGAAACCACCTGGTCAATGATGTCTGCGTTGCGTTCTGCTCCGTTGCGCACGGAGCGCAACATTTTCGCGGGCACTCCCGCGGCGACCAGCGCGTTCAAGAGCTTCACGACACGCACCGTTGAGGCCGCGAATCTCCCCCCAATATCAGGTGCGATCAACCCCAGCTTCACAAAAACCTGCAGCTGTTCAGGAGTGCACCCTGAGTAATCGGAAAGTTCACTGACCGTAATCGCGCGGCCCGACGGCAGAGCGACCGGCTTTCCCTCTGCCGCAACCAGCCGAGCACGTGGAACAGTTTCAACGTCGTGGCCGGCGTCCAACGCAGCCAGCTCTTCACCAATCACACGGTTCGGCGCGAACGTATCGCGTTGACGCGTGAGGACGAACCGGATGCGTTCTTTATCCGCCTCTGAGTACTTCCGGTAACCGGAGGCCGTGCGGTGTGGCGTCACCAGCCCAAGGTCCTCCAAGAAACGCACCTTTGAGACAGTGGTCGCCGGAAATTCCCGTGCGAGGATCTTCACCAGCTGACCGATCCCGTACACAGGTTCGCGTGAGACTCCACGCGGCCAAGCTCCTTCTACTGCTCTGGTCGGATCTGCGTTCCCCTCTGGAAGCGATGCGGCACTTCTAGCAAGCGACACGGCTACTTAGCAGGTGAGGGATGGTAGGTGAGGCGGTACTTCCCGATCTGTACTTCATCACCCGCAGCCAAGTCGGCTTGGTCCACGCGTTCGCGGTTCACGTAGGTGCCATTGAGCGCCCCGGAATCGCGAACCATATGCCCACCGTCCTTAGCGACGAACTGACAATGCTTCCTGGAGACTGTGACGTCATCAAGGAAAATGTCGGCCGATGCGGACCGGCCCGCATTAGTGACGTCTTGGTCAAGCAAAAAACGTGCACCCGAGTTGGGGCCGCGCTGAACTATCAAGAGCGCACTCCCCCGCGGCAATGCATCTACCGCCATCTGGTCCCGGGTTGACAGTGGCATGCGCACTGCGCGGGCCATGTCCATGTCGTCCGTTGCGCCAAAAAACGCTGTGTTTGTCGGATCAAAAGCTGCTTCGTCGGCCACTCTTTTTCCTCCTATGCCAATCGAGTCACGGGGCCAAAACCCCGCTACGTAAGTCTGCATCAATCCTAACTGCAAATGTCGTTTCTAGCGGAAAGTGCTGTCATCCCCGCCGATAGTCCCATTCCTGCCTCTACTCCTGGGGCGATTCGGCCCACTGAGGCTCTAGCAGTGGCGCCACCGCGTTTATTGTCAGGGAGGTCTCAACACGCGTTTCCACTGATGCACCATAGGCGCGGAACTGGGACGCAGCGCCGCCTCTGATGTCGAGGGCGGCGGAGAGCGTTGCGCCATCGCCTATAGCCCGCCAAGTATACGGTGGATCGACCGGGGTGCCGGACGCCACTAGCCTTCCGTCCTCACCCAAAGCGAACCAGGCGCGTCCATTGAGCCTCACGTCGTTGATTGCGATCGCTTCGGCGCCCGCGTTACGAAGTTCGGCCAACGTCGTTACGAAAACTGACACAGGTACGGAATCGGTGGCTCCAGAAACCCACATCGTCACCCCCGGCCCCTCCACAGGAAGTGCACCAGCGGCGACTTCGGCACGGATGTTCGTCTGCTCAGAAGCCGCCCTAGCAGCCTCCTGTGCGTCCGCCGCATCAGCCATGTCCTGAAGAGCCGCTTCCAGCTGCGTTCGTTCCGCAAGCAACTCCTCCTCACGTTGCCCAAGGTCCGCGAGGATGGACACCAACTGATCTTCATTCAGACCCGCCAGCGGATCGGCCACACGTGATCTCACCGTGGTCGTAATCGCGAGTCCCACGATCAGGAAAAGTACGACCATGAGTAGGTGCATTGGGCGAGGGCGTCCGCCCATGACCTTCCGGAACCGGTCCCAGTTAAGTCCGGGGTGCTCAGGCGAAGAGTGCTTCGCTGCGCCCGCATCGGGTTTCTTGTTGTTGTACATAGGCTCCTACCACTAGGCCTTGAAGATGAGCCTGCGGATAGACGCAGAGTTGCTGAAGATACGGATACCCAAAACGACGATGACAGCGGTTGTCATGGCGCCACCCACGCCCAGCTGCACGCCTAGGAAGACCAAGAAGCAGGCAATCAGGACGTTCCAGAAGAAGGAAGCCACGAAGACTCTGTCAGAGAAAACGCCTTCAAGCCATGCCCTGAACGCACCGAACAGCGCATCCAGCGCGGCAACGACAGCGACGGGCAGATAAGGCTGTAGTTCAACGGGGATGACCGGTTCAAACAAAAGGCCTAAGACAACCCCTACGATTAGGCCGATGGCAGCTATCATGTGCTCCCCTCTCCCTTTTCTGCTTCAGTGTCGATACTCCACAGCTGCGGCGGCGGTAATGCGTTGAACTTCAACTTATCTTGTCGCGCAATCGTTAGCGATGTTCCCAGTGATTTCTCTATATTTCGCACCTGCTGTTGGCCATCCCCCGACTGAAGCGCATTGAGTAAAGACGCTGGGTCGCCAATTGCTTCAATCACGTAGGGGGAAGCCACCGGTGTGAGATTCACTAGGATCACAGATCCAGCCGTGCGCACAGTCGTTCCCGGCCCGACCCGGTTACCGTCGATGCTGATCGCTTCCGCACCGCCAGCCCACAGAAGGTTCATTATGGAACGCACGTCTGAGTCCCGCACCAGCCCACTGCGGTTCCCAGCCGGACTGCCATCCTCCAACGTGACCACGACTCCGGGGCCCTCAACACGTGAAGTAGCACTTGCAAGCGCGATGTCAAGGGGCAGCGCCACAGAGAAGCCTTCAGACACCTCCGCACCCCGGAGTTTCGCCCTAACAGCCTCCACCTCAACGTCTATCTCATCCACCCGCTCTGAAGCGACGCTCACCTCTTCAGCCAAAACAGCGCGGGGATCAGACTCCGACACAAGACCCAAACGCAAGTTCACGGCCGAAACCGTGGCAATCCATGCCAGCGAAACAACCCCCACGAAAACAAGGATGTTTCGCACAAACGGGTGCTTTGCCGGACGCTTGTTCTCAGCGTGAAGCCGATAGCTAGGGTCTAAGGCGTACTTCTCAATATTCGTCAGCAAAAGCATCGAGGCGGCGGGATCCCGGTGTGCGGCATCCACGGAGGCACGTCCCGACACGACAGGCACTGAAGGACCAGACGCGTTTGGTTCTATTAGGTCTTCAGGATCCTCCATGTCACCTCCGTCGCGGCACTCAACCTGTAGTCGCCCCTACAATGTAGGCATGGCTTCACTTACGCAGATACGTCCTCACATTACCCCCCTCACATTGGATAACGCACTGGCAGGAGTCCAAGGCTGGGCCCTGTGGAATGACACCGATGCTGACACCCCGCTGGAGGACACCTTCATGCCTTTGGTAACCGGGGTCAGCGTTGACACCGGCGACCTGGAGGAAAACTGGATCTTTGTCGGCGTGCCGGGTGCTCGCAGGCATGGAGCCACCTTAGCGTCCCTAGCGCGCGATCGCGGCGCCACCGTCATTGTGACCGATAAGGATGGCGCCCCGCTGGCCAAGGAGGCGGGTTTGCCAATCGTAGCGGTCAAAGATCCGCGCCTGGCCGCGGGCCAAATCGCGAAGAATCTGTACGCAGACGCTGAAAAAGGCTTGGTGACCGTTGGAGTAACAGGCACAAACGGTAAGACGACCACGACGTATCTAATCAGAGCGGTTCTGGCGCCAACACTGGGAAGAATGGGGCTACTGGGGACCCTGGAGGTGGACACGGGCGACTTCGCCACGTTCGCGGACCGCACCACGCATGAAGCCCCGGTCGTGCACCGGGCTCTGGCAGCAACACGCCAGTCCGGCCTCGCGGGCGCGGTCGTTGAAGTGTCCTCCCACGCCTTGTCACTCAACCGGGTTGAAGGAGTCCCGTTCGACCTTGGGGTCTTCACCAACCTCCAGCACGACCATTTGGACTTCTACGAAAACAGCATGGACCTCTACTTTGAAGCGAAGGCATCGTTGTTTACTCCCGGCCGCACGCGCGTGGGTGTCACCGCGGTGGACGATGAATACGGCCGTCGCCTGGCGCGCGAAGCCCAGATCCCGATGCAGGCCGTACAGGTGCTCACGGAAGACTTGGTTGACATTGGGGGCACCCCGCTGTGGAAAGTGACGGATGTCCACGCCGACCTTTCCGCCGGTGGTAACGCGTTCACCTTGCACTCCCCAGAGGGCGCGGAATACCACGTGGTTTGTCCGATCCCGGGGTTGGTGAATGTCCAGAACGCCGCCCTCGCTGTACTGGGCGGGATCGTGCTTGGCATAAAGCCGGAAGACGCCATAGAGGCGCTCCGGCAGGCTCCGCCCGTGCCCGGCAGGATGCAATGGATCGAATCCGCGCCCACCCAGCCAACCGTCATGGTCGACTACGCTCACACGCCTGAAGCGATTGAGCAGCTTCTAATCGACCTGCGTCCACTCACAAAGGGGAAACTCATCGCGGTCTTTGGAACCGATGGGGACCGCGACGCAACCAAGCGGATGCCGCTTGCAGAAATCGTCGCGCAACGCGCAGATATCCTGTGGGTCACCGATGAGAATCCGCGATTCGAGGACGCTTCGGCGATCCGCGCCCAACTTCTTGAGGGAATCAAAAACGTTCGTCCGGACATGCACGACGTTAGGGAAGTGACCACCTGTAGGCGGGACGCACTTAGGGACGCAATTTTGGAAGCGGCACCCGAAGACCTCGTAGTCGCTTTCGGTAAGGGCGCGGAACGCTATCAGGAGACGAAGGGCGTCAAGCACTACTACATGGATGTGGACGTGGCAGCGGAAACGCTGCGTGACTCCAAGCTGCGCTGAGTCCGCGCGTAGAATCAACTTCAGATCAAAACTTGGGCAGGTGTGCCCGTGAGCAGTTAGGGCACTCTATGACAACCGACGATTCGCCTGACAGGGCAGAGTTAGACGACAAGGGACAGGCTTGGGAGGCCAGCGCGGAAAACGACGCGCAACCTGGTGCTCCCGCCGCGGCGGACGCGGATACCCCCGACATTGATGACGAAGAACTAAGGCTGCGCGCAATGCGCGCGGACCTTTCCCAATATGACCTTGAGGAAGAAGACTTAGCCCTTCTCAACCTCGGTGACGACTGGGACGTGGACTCACTTGAGTACACCTACCGACCCGTTGTAGCCGTCATTGGACGTCCCAATGTCGGAAAGTCAACCTTGGTGAACCGGATACTGCGCCGCCGGGAAGCAGTTGTCCAGGACACCCCCGGCGTCACGCGTGACCGTGTTCGCTACGACGCGGAGTGGGCGGGACGGGATTTCGTCCTAGTCGACACGGGTGGCTGGGAAGTTGACGTGAAGGGCTTGGATAAGCAAATCGCGGACCAGGCTGAAGTTGCCATCGATTTGGCCGACGTGATCCTTTTCGTCCTCGACGCGAACGTTGGTGCGACCGCGACCGATGAGCAGGTCATTCCCATACTCCGAAAGTCCGGCAAACCCGTCGTCCTGGCCGCCAACAAGGCAGACTCTTCGGCGCAGGAGTCGGACGTGTCAATGATGTGGTCACTGGGGCTTGGGGAACCGTACCCGATTTCCGCGTTGCACGGGCGCGGCACCGGTGATCTTTTGGACGCGGTGGTGGACGCAATGCCGGAGGAGAGCGCGTACCCGACTGAGGCCAAACCGTCCTCGATCCGCCGCGTCGCACTGGTCGGGCGTCCGAACGTCGGGAAGTCTTCGCTGCTGAACGCCCTCGTCGGCGCAGACCGCGCCGTTGTCCACGACCTAGCTGGGACGACACGTGACCCGATCGACGAGATTGTCGACATCGACGGGCGGAAGTGGGAGTTCGTCGACACGGCCGGAATTAAGCGCCGCCTACACCGCACAACTGGTGCGGACTACTACGCGTCGATCCGCACCCAGGCGGCATTGGAGCGTAGTGAAGTCGCCCTCGTCCTCTTTGACGCCAGCGTGCCGCTCACGGAGCAAGACGTGCGTGTCGTGCAGCAGGCCGTTGACGCGGGGCGCGCCATCGTCATGGTCAACAACAAATGGGACCTAGTCGACGATGAACAGCGTGAGGCGCTGATGCGCCAAGAAAGCCGGGAGCTGGTTCAGGTGGACTGGGCTCCGCGAATCAACTTGTCGGCGAAGACGAAGTGGCACGTGAACAGGATTACTCGCGCACTTGATGCCTCACTTGAGGGGTGGGAGACGCGTGTTTCCACCGGCAAACTCAACGCGTTCTTCGGTCGCTTGAGCGCGGCTCACCCGCATCCTGTGCGCGGCGGGAAGCAACCACGCATACTGTTCGGGACTCAGGTATCAACCGCTCCCCCACGGTTTGTGCTGTTCACAACCGGTTTCCTAGATCCGTCGTACAGGCGCTTCATCCAGCGCAGACTCCGTGAGGAGTTCGGTTTTAAGGGATCCCCCATCCAAATTGGGGTGCGCGTGCGCGAACGAAGGAAGAAATAAGAACGGAAACGAGTGTTGTTGTGGCCAGCAGTTACATAGCCATCGGAGATAGTTTCACAGAGGGCCTTGGGGACCCGCGCCCGGACGGAAGCCTGCGGGGGTGGGCGGACCGGGTGGCTGCCGCCCTCGCCCTCGACCACATGGGCCTCGGCGCAGACGCGTCGCTTGGCGAACTGGGGTCAACGGGCTTTGGCTACGCCAACTTGGCGATTCGAGGACGCAAGCTCATCCCCGTGATTGAGGAGCAGTTGGAACCGGCGCTTGCGCAGAATCCGGAAGTCGTCTCCTTCAATGCCGGCGGCAACAACATGCTGCGCCCCAAGTTTGATCCGACCGACACCGTGGACGCGATTGTGGATGCCGTGGATCGCATTCGCAGAAGCGGGTCACACGTGTTGGTCCTTGCAGGTCCAGATCCTGTGAACAACCTACCCATGGGGGAAGTGTTTTCGGCAAGGGGTAGCGCCTACACGGAACTCTGCGAAGCGCGACTGAGCGGCATGCAAGACGTGACGTTTGTCGACAACTTCCACGATAGAGCCTTTGAGGACTCAACATATTGGTCTGAAGATGGCTTGCACTTGGGTCCGTCTGGGCATGTGCGCATCGCTGCTAACTGCCTGGAAGCGTTGGGAGTTGCGGTGCCCGAAGCGTGGGGTGACCCACGCAATCCTGACCCTGATCCAAAGGCTTATCACTCCCCTGAATACTTCGGGAAGTACGTGGCACCTTGGATTGGGCGCCGCCTGACAGGGCGTTCTTCGGGTGATGGAAGGATCGCGAAACGTCCGCTGCTGACGGAGTTCGACTTCCGTTGGGACGCGTGAGTTGGCGGCCTAGCGCGTGAACGGGAGCGCGCGGGCCGCCCTCGTCCGTATGATGAGCGCATACGGTGGGGCAACCCGCATTTGGCAGACTTGCACATGAACCCGCGTGAAAACGCATGTTACCGCGCCGACGAAACACGTTGGCTCGTGATCCTTTGGAGGGACCTTGGCTACAAGCGAAACTACAGGACTGATTGACCGCTACCGGGAATGGTTGCCTGTGCAGCCCGGGGATCCCGTGATCAGTCTCGGTGAGGGTTCAACGCCGCTTGTGTACTGCCCGAATCTTTCAAAGACCACGGGGAACGATGTGTGGGTGAAGGTGGAGGGTTCAAACCCGACGGGTTCGTTCAAGGACCGCGGCATGACGATGGCTGTGTCCATGGCGGCAGCACGCGGGGCTGAAGCCGTAGTGTGCGCTTCCACTGGCAACACGTCCGCATCGGCAGCTGCCTACGCGGTCCGGGCAGGCATGACACCGGTCGTGCTGCTGCCCGCAGGCAAGATTGCGAAGGGCAAACTGGCGCAATCTGTCGTGTATGGCGCGCGCATCGTGCAGATCGACGGGAACTTTGACGACTGCTTGGACATTGCGCGCAAGCTGGATGCGAACTACCCGATTGCGCTGGTCAACTCTGTAAACCCGGACCGGATTGAGGGGCAGAAGACGGCCTCGTTCGAAATCATTGACCGCCTGGGTGACGCGCCGGATATCCACATGCTGCCGGTTGGCAACGCGGGCAATATCACCGCGTACTGGAAGGGGTTCCGGGAATACTTCGACGCAGGGAAGGCCACGCGCAAACCTCAAATGTGGGGATTCCAGGCTGCGGGATCGGCACCCTTCGTTGTCGGGCATCCGGTGGAGGACCCGGAGACGGTGGCGACTGCGATCCGTATCGGAAACCCGGCGTCGTGGGACCAGGCGGTTGCGGCGCGGGATGACTCCGGAGGCCTGATCGACGCGGTAACGGATGAGGAGATTTTGGCGGCACAGTCACTGCTTGCGGCGACGGAGGGCGTCTTTGTGGAGCCGGCATCGGCAGCAGGCGTGGCCGGGTTGCTCAAGCATCACGCGGCGGGGACTTTGCCGACGGGCAAGACCATCACGATCACGGTTACGGGCAACGGTCTGAAGGACATCGATACCGCAATGACGGGTCGCGAAATTGTCGCTGAGGTGCTGCCCGTGGACGTTGAGGTCGTCGCTAAGAGCTTGGGTCTGTAGTTGGCCACGCTGATTCAGCCTGGGACAACCACGACGGTTAGGGCACCCGCTACCACCGCGAACCTGGGACCAGGCTTTGACGCGTTGGGCCTTGCGCTTGACTGGGTGGACCAAGCCAAGGCCACAGTGATTGAGGACGGCCTGTCACTCGAGTTGACGGGCGAGGGCGAGGGGACGCTGCCGCGCAATGAACGTCACCTTGTTATCGCCACTATCCGCGCGGGTTTGGAGTCTTTGGGCGCCCATGCACCCGGGCTGCGGTTTGAGGCCCACAATACGATCCCGCTGGCCCGTGGGCTGGGATCGTCGTCCGCGGCTATTGCTGCGGGACTTGGGCTTGCTTGGGGTTTGGCGCGACCCGGAGAAGAGCTGGACCGCCGGTGGGCATTCGACCTAGCCGTCGGTATTGAGGGCCACCCCGACAACGTGGGGCCCGCGATATACGGCGGTTTTACGATCGGATGGCAAAACGCTGGCGCATGGAAACTGGTGCACTCCCCCGTCTCCGATGACAACAGAATCATGGCGCTTGTGCCCAATACCGTGTTGAAGACAACCCAGGCACGATCGGTGATGCCCGCATCGATCCCGCTTTCGGATGCGATTGCCAACTCCGCGCGGACCGCTTTGTTGGTACACGCGCTGAGCACGGATCCTTCGCTGCTTTTCGATGCAACACAGGATTTCCTGCATCAGAAATACCGGCGCGGCCTCTATCCGCAGTCGTTGGCGCTAGTGGACACCTTACGGGATGAAGGATTGGCGGCAGCGATATCCGGCGCTGGCCCAACGGTGGTCGTTTTCCACACGGAGTCCGGCAATGCGCTGGTAGACCTTGTCCTAGATCGGGTGTTGGAGCCAGGTGGCGGTTTTGGCAGTTTCCGTCGCCACGACCTTGCGGTCGGAGACGGGATCGCGGTCGGTTAGTCAAGGGGCGGGTGAGTCTGGCCGACGTTAAAGGAGACAAGGAAGTCTAAGACATGCAGATCAACAGGGTGCTTTTCGGCGCAGCCTACTATGACGAGTACATGCCGCACGAGCGCCTCCTCAAAGACGTAGAAATGATAGGCGCCGCCGGAATCAACACCGTGCGGATAGCAGAGTCAACTTAGTCCACGTGCGAACCGCAGCCTCGCGTTTTCGACTTCACGCATGTGGATCGTGTCCTTGATGCCATGGAGGACGCTGGCATTGGCGTGATCATCGGGACACCGACCTATGCGGTGCCGACATGGTTGGTCCAGTCTCATCCTGAAGTATTGGCGGTGACCAGTGCCGGCCAAGACCGATACGGTGCGCGCCAAATCATGGACATCACCTCCCCGGCGTACCTGTGGCATGCGGAGCGGGTCATCGTTAAGCTTCTGGAGCACACCGCACACCGCCAGTGCGTGGTCGGCTTCCAAATCGACAATGAGACAGAGTTTTACGACACCGCTTCCCCGAACGTCCAGCGCCGCTTCGTGAAGCATTTACGCAGTTTGTTCAATGACGATCTGGACGCC
>CAYFOT010000002.1:13906-27595 GCA_964344825.1 uncultured Actinomyces sp. | reverse complement strand
CTTCTTCAACTACTCCAAGGACCCGGCCCACATCACAGTCCCCGTTTCGGGTCTTGATGTTATGTCAGGCACCGCCGTCGAAGAAGGGTCAGACGCGGAAATCGCAGGATGGGATGTGCTGATAGTAGAAGGCGTCTGACGCTGATAGGCAACCCCTTACAGATAGATCGCCGTTGTCGTCTGATACAGCCGAAGTCGCACAGCAACATCGACCGGTCCAAGACGACGACGGCGATCTAATCCTGTTCGGCGCAACGGGCGCCGCCAGCGAATCGGGTCAAGCCTTACAGACCGTGTTCCTTAGCGATCAGCTCCGCGATCTGGACGGCGTTCAGGGCTGCGCCCTTGCGTAGGTTGTCCGAAGAAATGAAGTACACAAGTCCCCGGCCACCTGGCACCGACTGGTCCACGCGCACACGCCCAACCAAGGTGGGGTCGTTGCCGGCTGCGGCAAGGGGCGTCGGCAGAGCAACCAGCTCCACCCCATCCATCTCCGCCAGCGCTGCGTTGGCCTCATCGACGGTCACCGGCTTTTCGAACTCTGCGTGGACTGTCAGTGAGTGGCCTGAGAAGACCGGTACGCGTACACACGTTGCTGAGACTGCAAGGTCGGGAAGATCAAGGATGCGTCGCGACTCATTGCGCAGCTTCTGTTCTTCGTCAGTTTCGCCGCTGCCGTCGTCAACGAAGTTGCCTGCCTGCGCCACCACGTCGAACGCGATGGGTGCCACATAAACACTGGGTTCGGGGAAGTCCACGGCCGCGCCGTCAGTCGCCAAGCCTTCAATCTGCTGCCCAGATTCCGCGATAGAGCGAACCTGTCCAGCCAGCTCCTGTACACCGGCCAAACCCGATCCGGACACCGCTTGGAATGTCGTCACGCGCAGCGCACGCAAGCCACCCAGGTTGTCTAGCGCCTTCAGCGAAGGCATTGCCGCCATGGTAGTGCAGTTCGGGTTTGCGATGATCCCCAGCGGACGCTCCAAAGCGGCCTTCGGATTCACCTCTGACACAACCAGTGGAACCAGTGGGTCCTTGCGCCACGCAGAAGAGTTATCGATTACGACCGCACCGGCCTGTGCGAACAACGGAGCGTACTGTTTGGATGCCGTTCCACCAGCGCTGAACAGTGCAACGTCAATTCCTTTAAGGTCCTCCGGCGTTACTTTTGAGACGTCCTCAACCGTAATCTTCTGGCCCTTCCACGTAATCGACTTACCCGCGGAGCGAGGCGATGAGAACGCCCGCAGTGTTTCCACCGGGTAGTCCCTCTCATCAAGCAGGCCAAGCATGACGCCGCCGACCTGACCGGTCGCTCCGACGACTGCTACATTCAATCCATCGTGTTGCTGAGCCATTTCATTTCCTATCTGTGGCGTTTGCAATGATCAGCGTACGGACTGACTGAGGGCCCACCACAATTCCGACCATACTTCGGAACGCGGCTAGAATCGGGAGTAACTTCCAGGAGGCATCTTGCAGATTAATATTCCGCGTCAGTTCCGTTTAGATTCCGTTCCGGCAACCATCACGTTGTCGGATGAGGACGTGACTTCACTTGCTCAGGATTACCCCACCGAAGTTTCGATGACAGACCGTACCGCCACGTTCGTTTTTGAGAGCCCGCGGGCCGCCGCAGATTTCGTGGATTCTCTGGAGGGGCAAATCCCTTATTCCGCAAGAGGCCTGTCTGATGAGGACGCGGAGATCTTCGCGGACCCAAGTGTTGGAAGCGTCGCGCGGGAGATTGTTGGAAATACCCAGGGGCACTTGGGCGGAGCCGACATGGTGGCGCGCCGCTGGGGCATCGCTGCTTTCTCAGTCGCCGTCCCCGCCGCAGTCATAGGCGCTTTGGCCCTGGTGCTCAGCGCGATTGCTCTGTTCCAATAGGGAACTTAGGCAAGGCATCGGGTCGACGCCGGGAGCCCCCTAGCGCTAGGGTTGCCCTCGCGAGTCATCGCGTACTGGTCAGCGTGCGGCAGGCGTCCCTTCAGTGCACGCAGCGCATACAGGATCGCGGCCAAGTCCACGAACTCCTGCGTCAACGCACCGACCATCGCGGGTATAACTCCCGTCGCAGCCACCAACATCAGGCCAACGCTCAGCGCAATCCCTATCCATATGGCCGTTAGTGCCACGGTCAAGGTGTGTTTCGCGATCGCATGCGCCTCTGCCACCTTCCACACACTGTCGGGCACTATCACCGCGTCCGCGGCTTCCCCCGCAGCGGTGGAGCCGCGCGCCCCCATCGCGATCCCCACGTCCGCCACCGCCAGGGCCGGCGCGTCGTTCACGCCGTCGCCCACCATGAGTGTCGGGCGAGGGCGCATTTGGGCCACGCATTCCACTTTTTCTTGGGGTTTCAGTCCGTAAGCCACGTCCTCGATCCCCGCTTCCGACGCGATTGCCTCGGCCGTTGATTTTCCATCACCTGTCAACATTTGAACGGTTTGTACCCCGTGGGATTTCAGATACGCAACCAACGCCGGAGCCAGCGGGCGGATTCGGTCCGCCAGCACGATTACCCCGACAAGTTTGCCGTCAACGGCAACGTATGAAGCGACTTCCCCCGGCAGCAGTTCACCGTAGCGTTGGCTTACGGCGGCGGAACCAACATAGGTGCGACTGCCGATCTTGACTTCATTGCCGTCAATAACGGCGCGAACGCCGGATCCCGCGTCCTCGTGGGCCTCGCTGGCGGAGACCAACGGCATTTCCTCTTCACGCGCGTAGGTGACGATGGCCTGGGCCAGGACGTGCCCGGAATACTGTTCTGCGGAGGCTGCAAGGGACACCACTTCGTCCTCGCCCCACCCGTCCTCGGCCACCACACGCACCACCTCAGGACGGCCGCCGGTGATCGTGCCCGTCTTGTCGAACGCAGCGCTCTCTATGCGCGCCAGGCTCTCCAGGACGGCTCCGCCCTTCAATATGATCCCGTTCTTCGCGCTGAACGATAGCCCACCCATGAACGCTACGGGCGCGGCAATGAGAAGCGGACAGGGTGTCGCCAGAACCAAAACTTCTGCAAAACGCACCGGGTCCCCACTGATCCACCATGCCACGCCCGCGATGATCAGCGATACCGCGGTGAACGGGACGGCGAAGCGATCTGCAAGTCGAACGACCGGTGCCTTCTGGGTCTGTGCCTGCTCAACAAGCGCAACAATCTGCTGGTATTGGGAGTTTTCCGTAGTGCGCAGAGCCTCCAACTTCACGGCCTCATCTCCGTTGACCGCGCCCGACGGGACCTCTTGGCCTTCCCTGATGTCCACGGGCAGCGGCTCTCCGGTAATGGCGGCCTCATCAAATGAGCCGCGCGGGCTCAGAAGGGTGGCGTCCACTGGCACCACTTCTCCGGGCTTCACAAGGATGTGATCGCCCACGGCTACTTCGGCGGCGGGAACATCTTCGAGCACCTGCTCGCCCGTACCTGGATCTACTTTGACGAGGTGCGCGGTTTGCGGCGCTTGGTCAAGCAGAGCGGTTAGCTCCCGGGTCGCCCGGTTTGCCGCGTAATCCTCCAGCGCCTCACCTCCCGTCAGCATGAGGACGATCACCAAGGAGGCGCCGTACTCTCCCACTGCCAGAGTCGCGACCATGGCAACGACCGCTAACACGTCCAAGCCAAAGTTTCCCTGCAGCATGTCTTTCAGCATCTGCAGGACAGTCCAAGCCACTACGCCACCCACGTATAACGTAGCGATGATCTGCGCCGCCGGGTTGGCACCGCTGAACGCCAGTCCGGCGACTACCAGTCCAACAAGCAGTGTCACCGCTACCAGCGGGTAGCGGGCGAGGGCCATACGTACCTTATTCATGCCTCCATGATCAGGCGTTTTCCGCGTCATTTCAAGGAAGGTAAGGCACACCTAGCCTGCGGCAGTGCGGATCGGACAGCGGGCCGAGCGCGGCACGAGTAGGCTTAAGTGGTAAGCAGCACGCGCTCCGCGGAACCACGTGGGGATCCAAATCACAGGAGATTACAGTGGCGAAACGAACAGCCTCAGAAAAGCTTCAGGTCACCGTGGTGAACTACCGGTGGGGGTTCGTGATCGGTGGAATCGTCGCATTGGTCCTTGGGATCATGGTGCTCGCGTGGCCGAAGGAGGTCATGTGGATCGCTACCTTGGGTGTCGCACTGTATGCGATCGCGGCGGGACTGTTCTACACAATCACCGGCATCCGCGCGGAAGGCGACAAGAAGTCGCGCCGCATCTCCCGCATCGTCGCGGGTGTTGCCTTCATGACTGTTGGTGTGGTCATGGCGGCGTTCCTAGGCACCAGTGGCGCGGTTCTCGTCAACGTCCTCGGAATAATGTTGGGCGTCCTGTGGATCGTTGAGGGAACAACGGCGCTGATGCTGCTGAAAGGCGGCACCTCTACCTCAACCGTCACCATCATTTATGCGGTCGTAGCCGTCGCAATTGGTGTGGTTTTGCTGCTCACGCCTGTATGGGGCCCCAGTGTTCTCCAGTGGATGGTCGGCTTCGGTTTAGCAGGTCTGGGAATCGCTCAGATAGTCCGGGCGGCATCGACACCCAAAGAGGTAGGCGTGGAGCTGGAGGTGCGCTGAGAGAGTGCCGCGCAGTAAGTCCTACAGCACCATTGACGAAAGAAGCCTCCGCGCAACCCACACTGGGTACGCGGAGGCTTTCCCTACGTCAAACGAAGACTACTTCTTGCGACCGAAGCCGAAGAATCCGCCCTTGCCCTCTTCCTTCGGGTGGTTGCCATCGCACCACTGGTCTTTGGGGACTGAGCGCTTGACCTGGTCAATGTGCTGTCCGCACCCGCTCCAGGTTGTCTTTCCACACTTACGGCATCGAACTGGTGAACACATGTTTACTCCTAGGGATAGTGATTGTTTATCTTGTTACGTTTGATCGGGAGGCGATTACTTGACCAGTTCCACGCCCGGAACCATGCCCGCAGCGATCGCAGCGCGCAAGGAGAGCATGCCACCGGAAAGGTTGCGTACGTCCTCAAACCCCTCCTGGACCAGCACGCGCTCTGCAAGGTAGGAGCGCACGCCGGACTGGCAGTGGACCCGGATTGGACGCCCAGCAGCGGCTTCACGCACCTCATCCAGGTGTTCGCGTAGTTCCGTGTGAGCAATGTTGAGTGCACCAGGTAGGTGTCCGGTCGCGAATTCCCGGGCTGAGCGGACATCCAGTACGAGGGCGTTTTCCAACACCTCCGGAGTCTGGGACGGATACCACAGGTGTGTGACCCCATCCAGAACGTTCTGGGCGTAGTAGCCAACGAAGTTCACGGGATCTTTCGCGCTGCCGTATGGCGGAGAGTATGAGAGGTCAAGGTCGATTAGATCAGTAACCTTCATCCCCCCACGAATCGCGGTAGCCAGGACGTCGATACGTTTGTCCACCCCGTCTTTGCCGATCGCTTGGGCGCCGTAGATCTGTCCATCATCGCCGAAGTGGACGATGAGGTGGACTTGGCTGGCACCCGGGAAGTAGCCCGCGTGGTCGTTGGGGTGCAGGTTAATCGTGTGGTACTTGACACCAGCGGCTTCAAGCGCGCGACGGTTCGCGCCTGTCATTGCGGCCGTTAGACTGCCAACACGCACCACTGCTGATGACAGCGGGTTTGCCAGCGGACGTGCCGGCACGCCACCCTTGTGTTTCGCGATGATGTCGTCGGCGATTAGACGTCCCGCGCGGTTAGCGGGCCCCGCCAACGGCACTGGGCGAAGGGCGCCGGTTAGTGGATCCTTGGACGCAACAGCGTCACCACCGGCCCATACGTCCTCCAGGTTGGTGCGACCGTGGTCGTCAATGACGATTGCGCCGCGTTCCAGCTCCAGTCCGCTATCTGCAAATGCTTCCGTCGCAGGACGGACACCAATAGACAACACGACCAAGTCAGCGTCAAGCCTCTGACCATCCGCGAGAACAACTTCGACGCCCTCACCCGACGGCTCGATAGCAGTTGCTGCCACCCCAGTGATGGTCTTTATGCCCAGAACATCCAGCTCCGCGGTTGCACGCGCTGCGACCTCCGGCTCAGCGGGGGGAAGAACCTGTGGCGCCAACTCAACAATGGTTGTGTCGACCCCAACCTCAGCCAACGCTTCTGCGGCCTCCAGGCCAATGAACCCGGCGCCAAGGACGACGGCCCGCTTCAACCCTTTCTCTACCTGAGAGCGGATTTCGACGGCGTCAGGTACGGTGCGTAGATGCCACACAGACTCAGAGTCGAAACCAGGAAGGGCAGGACGTAGTGCTTTCGCACCCGGAGCCAAGATCAGGTTGTCATAGGAGAGGCTTTCCTCACCCTGCGGTGTCACGACGGTTAGCGTCTTGGAGACGGGATCCAGCGCCGTCACTTCTTGGTTGACGCGGACATCAAGGTTCAGCGCGTCCTTAAGTTTTTTGGGGGTCTGCACCTGAAGGGCACCCTCATTCATGATTTCTCCACCGACAAAATACGGAAGTCCGCAGTTCGCGTAGGAGACGTAAGGGCCTTTCTCAAGGACGATGATTTCACCGTCTTCGTCCAGACGACGCAGCCGGGCGGCAGCACTCATTCCCGTGGCTACTCCCCCAACAACAACTGTGCGCATGTGGCAACACCTTTCAAAGTCGGAAACTCTGATTTGTATCTGTATTTAGAACCGAGAAAATCATACCCCGGGGGGTATGGACGCACCCTGTGCGTTATCCCACCGGCGAACACATGCCGCCACTGGGCCGACATCTCTCAGTGCCCCTATGGCGTACCGCCCGGACCAATACAATGATGAGCGAGCTTCCATGCATAAAAAAGAGGCCGGGGTCCCAGATCATTTTACTGACCTGGGTCCGGCTCCTTTTCACTTACGAAATCGTTTAGTCGTGAGAGTGTCCCTTCAGGACCATTCTCATGATCGTGAGGTCGAACCCGACGAACTTGAACAGTTGCGGCACTATGGCCTGACGAGCCTTCAGTGTCTGAGGCGTCGGAAGAGGCGCGTCTGTCAGATCCGTTACCGGGCTGCCGTCAAACTTCTCCACTCTTGTGTCTGCTTTCTCTGCGGTCATCACTATCACTCCGGAATCATGAACCAGAAGGGGTTGGCCTTCGCTTTGTAAATGAACAGGTAGTGAAGCATTAGCTTCACCCAGTGGCCAGAAAGACCGATCTCTCCACGCGTGTCCTTGATGTCACGGCCCGTCGGGTACTTCACGTAGTCCGGGACGACCGGCATCATGGTCATCGCTGCAGCGCTACCCGTGGTTAGACCCGTACCAGCAGACGCCACACACGCAGCGCCCATGTTAGCCATCGACGCCGACACAGCGGTTGCGTTCGGATCCTTAATCCGCTTAGCAATGGTCTGCGCGACTGCCTTACCCATCACACCGGAGGGCATGCCCGTGCGTGGTGGCGCAGGTGCAATCATGGTGCCATTGGGAGTGGTTCGAGGACGGGAAATCTGGTGTGGCGGCGCAAACGCAATGCCGACCGCGAACACGTTGGGGAAGCCAGGTGCCTCATAGGTCTTCGGCCAGTCTTCCGCACGCCACTCCTCATATGGCTTCGGAGTGTAGTCCGCGTCCACCTTCATGAACCCTGAAGGAGCGAACATGGTGTCGCTGATGTCGGTGCCATCTGCGTCAAAGGCCTTCAGCGGCACGCCACCGAACGGCGGAAGGAGCATCGCGAAGTCAAACGACAGCTTGTGCGTCTCACCATCCAAGGTTTCGTAGGTGATTACACCTTCTTCAATCTTCTGGCAGGCCGTACCCGTGATGGCTTCAACGTTGCGCTCACGGAACAGAGAGCGGGTCCACAGTTCCGAGGACGTCTCAAAGCCGCGTTCCACGAACGTCATACCGTCAACGCCGAAGTCGCCCAGCTGTGCTTCGTTGGTCAAGAAGATTAGACGGACCATGTCGCGCACGCCAGCCTTACGGAGCTTGTCATCCACGTTGAACACGTATTCGAACGCGGCACCCTCACAGGTACAGGTCCCGTGTCCGGTACCCACCACAGCGACCTGCTTCTGGCCCTGCCGTGCGCGCTCAATGAGAGCATCCAGTTCCTTCGCAGCGTGGGTCGCGTGATCAGCCGTGCAAACGGAGACCGTGTACCCCTCATCTGGGCCCAGACCCGGCGTTGCACCAAACCTCAGCTGAGGTCCCGTGGCGTTGATCAGGAAATCGTAAGGGATACGTGCGCGCCTCCCCTTCGATGACTCCTCAGTCGATTCAACCTCCACGAATGGAACGTCAACGCCGTCTCCGCCATGCGGCCAGATCTCAGTGGCCTTGGCCTGGACCAAGTTGATGTTCTTCTTCTTATACACCGGTGCCAGTGGGAACAAGACTTTTGACGCGGGCATGTCGCCAACGCCCACCCAAATATTGGATGGGATCCAGTTCCAATCCCGGTTTGGCGTCACCACGGTGACGCTGTGGTCCCTACCTAGCATTCGACGCAGATGCAGGGCAGCTGTGTGCCCTGACACGCCCGCGCCCAACACAACAATGTTGGCCATGCGTATTCTCCCCTTTGATGCAGTACGCGTAAACAGGTGAGCAACCCTTCGCCGCGCAGCGAAGGTCACCTCTCTAGGCTACACCCCTAGGGGTATCGTCGCGCGCTGTTACGTTCGGGTGCAAGTGCTACGTCTAAGCCGCCCTGGCTTTTGAGTCAATCAACTGGGACTAAGGGACGATGTGGCCTGCAGCCACAAACATCTCATACCACTGCTGCCTAGAAAGCTCTACAAGGCCCTGCGCGATACCGCTCAGCCGTTCCGGATTCGTAGTCCCGAGCACGACCTGAATATTGGCGGGGTGCCGGGTTATCCACGAAGCCACAATGGCTTCCGGGCTCACGTCGTATTCGCCCGCTAGACGGTCAATTACTCGATTGAGATCCTCAAAGTTGGGGTTTCCTAAGAAGGCTCCATCGAAGAACCCTGCTTGGAAGGGGGACCACGCTTGAATGGTTATCCCGTTTAGTCTGCAGTAATCCAGCACTCCTCCACCGTCGCGCACTATCGACTGGTCCGTATGTTCCATGTTCATGGCTATGCCCTGCGCAATTATCGGAGACTCCACCACTGAAAGCTGCAACTGGTTCACAACCAAGGGCTGGCGAACAGCAGTCTTTAATAGGTCGATCTGGCGCGGCGTGTGGTTGGAGACGCCGAAGTGGCGGACCTTCCCAGAGTGGCGCAGGTAGTCGAATGCACGCGCGACTTCTTCCGGTTCGACTAGCGCGTCGGGCCTGTGCAACAGTAAGAAGTCAATGTAGTCGGTGTTGAGCGCCTCCAAAGACCCGTTGACCTGCTTCACTATGTGGTCGTAGGAGAAGTCGAAGTACCCCTGATCTTTCACGATCCCGCACTTGGTCTGCAGGATGATTTCTTCGCGCTCGGCAGCCGATAATGCGAGAGCCTCAGCAAATCTGCGTTCACACTGATGGTCAGAAGTCCCGTATATGTCCGCGTGGTCAAAGAAGTTGACCCCGGATGCGCGCGCGGCGTCGTAGAGGTCCCTAATCTCATCATCGGTCTTGTCGGAGATCCTCATTTGCCCCGATATGATCGCGGGTGCAACCACCTCGGTTTGGGGCAGACGGTATGTTTTCACTTGGGCTCCTCCGCGTCGTTTCATCGTCGATTGAATGTGATCTGATACCTAGACCTTAGGCTCTATAGGCGCTGCGCGGTAGAAGTGCCTCCACATCCGGTCCTCCCGGGTCCACCATGACTCTCGGTCCATCACGACCTAGCGGCGAACATCCCCTTATGCTTGGAACATGCAGAACACTAACGAATCTCTTCCCCCCAACCTTGCCGCAGTCAATGAGTTCTGGGCTGAGGCAGCCAACCAGATTGAAGCGCACTCTGATTCAGCAATTTTCGGCGAACAGACAGAAGCGGGTCTCTTCCCTCCCGCATTCCAGTTCTCCGATAACCGCGCTGAAGCAACGCGGATGGCTCAGGAGGTCCTGAACGGGACGCGCAACAAGTTGAAGACACCGCTTCACGACTTCACGGACCAGGGCCTGGCAATCCCGGCACTGGGAGACATGGCAATCGTGTGCGATGGCAACGGTGACCCGGTCGCGCTTATCTCTGACACCGACGTGCAGACGGAAGTTAAGGGTTCAGATCCTCACCACAAGATCGTGGTGGAAACCTTCATGGTTTTGTTCCACCGCTAAAACACACTGCTTAGTCGGCCGGTGGTCACTGCTCTTTGAGTTCGTGACCACCGGCCGCATTGTGTTAGCGGACGTGTCCGTCCCCAACTGCTATCCACTTCGTGGTGGTTAGTTCCGCCAATCCCATTGGCCCGCGCGCGTGAAGCTTCTGGGTTGAGATCCCTATCTCCGCTCCCAAACCGAACTCTCCACCGTCTGTGAAGCGCGTCGAAGCATTCACATTGACAACCGCAGAGTCAACCTCTGCAACAAACCGCTCACTGGCCTGCAATGAGTTCGTGCAGATCGCGTCCGTGTGTCCGGAAGACCACTCTTGAATATGGCGGATCCCCGCGTCCAAATCCTCAACGACCCCCACGACGACTTCCATGTCCAAGTACTCCTTGGCCCAGTCCTCATCAGTTGCGGGAATGACTTCCACACCTATCGGTGCCAAAGCCACTACCGCAGGATCACCGTGAACGACAACCCCGGCCTCTGACAGGGCCTGCAACAGCACTGGAACGAATGTGCCACTAACGACCTCATTCACCAGAATCGTCTCCGTCGCATTGCACACGCTGGGCCTGTGCACCTTGGAGTTCATGACGATCTCCAGCGCCTGAACCTCATCAACGTACCGGTCCACATACACGTGGCAGTTCCCCACACCGGTCTCAATCACCGGCACCTGCGACTCCCGCACAACCGTCTGGATCAGGTTCGCGCCACCACGCGGTACCAGGACGTCCACCAACCCACGCGCCCGCATCAGTGCCACGGCACCCCTACGCCCATACGCGTCAATAGACTGGACTAGGTCCGCCGGTAAACCCACCTCTTCTAGGGCGCCCGCGATAACGGCAACAAGCGCCGTGTTGCTCTCAAACGCCGCAGATCCGCCACGCAGGATCACCGCGTTACCGCTCTTTAGTGCAATACCGGCGGCATCAACCGTCACGTTTGGTCGCGCCTCATAAATCATCCCGACGACACCCATCGGGACACGCACCTGACGCAACCGAATCCCATTCGGTAGCGTCGACCCGCGTACCACGTCACCCACGGGGTCAGGCAATCCCGCCAGATCGCGTAGCGCCCCCGCGATCCCAACTAGGCGTCCCTCATCCAAGAACAAGCGGTCAAGGAGCCCCTCCGGCAGGCCCCCCGCACGCCCCCTTTCCATATCGAGGGCGTTTGCCGCCAAAACCCGATCCTTATTCGCCAGAAGAGCATCCGCCACCGCATGCAGCGCGGCGTTCTTCGCGTCTGTCGAGGCCGTCGCAAGTGCGCGTGCAGCCACCTTCGCCCTACGGGCAGTGTCGCGTACGCCAACTTCCGCGTCGTCGATTTCAGTCACGTTTGAAGCATTGTTGTCATCGGTAGTCATGATGACAAGATAGGCGGCCGACGTGAGCGCCGCCATACCGCCCATGAAATGGACTACCGCCGGTGGCGTGCCATCACGACTAACTCGTCACGGTGGACGGCTTCGTGTGCGTACCGCTCCCCCAGCTCCGCTTCTAGTTCAGCGACGGACTTTCCGCAGATCTGAGGGATCCTTGGCGCGGAGAATCCTGACAGTCCGCGGGCAATCACAACTCCGTCCGGCGCGACTATTTCTATGGCGTCGCCAGCCTTGAAGTCCCCCTCTGCCCCGACAACTCCGGCTGGCAACAGCGAGGCATTTCGGTGGGCTACCGCGCGCGCTGCGCCCTCGTCCACAAATACCTTTCCCCGGATATCGGCGGCGTATGCCAACCACAGTGACCGCGCGGGCAGTCGGCTGGCCGTGGCTTCGAACCACGTCCCCACGTCCTCGCCATGCAACGCCCGATCTATGTTGGAGGCCGCGGTCAGTAACACCGGCACGCCCGCGGACATGGAGATGGCTGCCGCTTGGATCTTGGTAACCATCCCGCCCGTGCCAAGCGCGGAGCCACGGGAGCCCACATCCAACTGTTCTGCCTCCGCAAAACTATGAATCAATGGGATTTTCTTCGCGTCGGGGTGCTTTGGAGACCTGTCATACAAAGCATCCACGTCCGTCAGCAATATCAGCGCATCGGCATTCACGAGGTGAGCGACGAGGGCGGCCAACTTGTCATTGTCGCCAAACCGAATCTCATCCGTCGCCACCGTGTCGTTCTCATTCACAATCGGAACAACGCCCAGGCGCAACAGTTCCTCCAACGCACGGCGCGCATTCTTGTAATTGCTGCGCCGCAACGCGTCTTCCGCGGTAAGGAGAACCTGGCCAACTATGTAGCCGCGCGCGGCGAACTGACGGGTGTACTCCGCGATCAAAAGCCCCTGGCCGACAGACGCAGCTGCTTGCGCAGTGGAGAGAACACGCGGCTTGTGGGACAGTCCAAGCGGGCTTATGGCGGCCGCCTGCGCGCCTGACGAAACCAGGACGACCTGCTGCCCCCGCCCTCGACAATCCGCTATTGCACGGGACAATCCTGCAATGTGGTTTCGGTCCAAGTGGCCGTCGGGACTGGTAAGTGAAGAGGAGCCCACCTTAATGACAATCCTCTTCGCATTCGGCAAGTCCTTACGTTCCTTCACGTCGACCCAGTCCACGCGCCTGTCATCACTCACGAACAGTCCTCTCCCACTTGCCTACGCGCAATTGTAATAGGGAGGTGCGCTCAGGTGCGGCGTCGGCTGACCTATGGGCACAGGTGACAGTCTTCACCTAGACGTCCCTGCGCGAAGCCGTGCCATGGCGAACGCAGTTTGGCTACCATGGTGGGAGCCATCTTCTGGGCAACCCCGCGCTGGACGACCTGTGTGGGACCGAAGACGCGGGGACGACCCCGCAGACAGTGAGAACTGGTGCGTCGCATCGGCCGTCTTCTGCTTACCTGGCTTGCGGTAGCAACTTTCCAACTAATCGGCTTCCACCCGGGTGTCACCACCGCGATTCCGGTTGCCGCGAGCTTCTTCGTCCTGCTCCTCGGCGCGATTCTCCTTGCGTCCTTTGGCGTGTTGGAAGAGGCAAATGCGCTTGCGGAGCGCCTCGGGGAGCCATATGGTTCGCTGATTCTCACGATCTCCGTGCTGGTGATTGAGGTCGTGTTGATCGCCGCCGTGATGCTTGGCCCCACGCCCGCTCCGGAGATCGGCAGAGATTCCATCTACTCCGTCATGATGATCATCATGAATCTGGTTGTCGGCGCCGCGATTGTGCTGGGAACGCGCGGACGTAAGAGACTGCGATTCAACCGGCGTGGTACCCACATCTACATCGGCATGATCGCAGTGTTCGGTGCCATTGCTTTTCTGGCGCCTCATTGCTTCAGGCCTTACACGGGTTCGTTTCCGACTGCGTGGGCGGCGATTCTTGCAGCGACGGTCGGCCTTTCTTATGTTGGTTTCTTGTCGTGGCAGATGGGGCGAGGGCGGACATACTTCCAAGACGACCCCGTCGCCAAACCCGTGTCCGCCAACGCGGGCTCGCCCTCGCCCATGAGAAACGCGGGTTCGCCCTCGCCCGCAAAAACTGGGTCTATGTCGGCCTCG
>CAYFOT010000002.1:0-13806 GCA_964344825.1 uncultured Actinomyces sp. | reverse complement strand
CATGAGAAACGCGGGTTCGCCCTCGCCCGCAAAAACTGGGTCTATGTCGGCCTCGAACGCGACCGCGAGCCATACGCAACCCAGGCTGGACGCGACGTGGGTGCGCACGGCGGTACTCGTGTCTTTACTGGTTGCCATCGCGCTCTTGGCGGAACATTTGGGACCGATAATCGACTTCGGTGTTCGCCAAGCGCACTTGCCGCAGGCCATCGGCGGATTGGTGATCGCGGCCATCGTCTTCACGCCTGAGACCCTAACGGCGTTGCAGGCCGCGCGCCTTGGCCAAATGCAGCGCGTGGTCAACCTCTGTTTGGGCGCATTCGTCTCCACGATAGGGATGACGTTCCCAGCCGTCGTCACCTTGGGTTTGCTGACGCAGAAAGCGGTGGTCTTCGGGTTGGATGTTGTCTCTTCCATCCTTTTTGTGCTGACGGTTGTCCTCACTGGGCTCACGTTCCGGCAACGATTCGCAACCCGCGCCTATGGGTTTGCACATCTGGCCTTATTCACAGCGTTCGCGGTGGCACTCTTCGTGGTGTAGTGGGTCGCGATATGCTCTGTGGACAGACATCATCCAAGGTGAGGAGCCGTCATGGGGTGGGTTGACCACGCGATCTGGTGGCACGTGTATCCGCTGGGATTCGTGGGGGCACCAATCAGGGAAGCCGATGAGCCAAACGCCGACCCGCATCGGATCAACCAGATCATTGGTTGGCTTGACTATGCGGTGGAACTTGGGGCTTCGGGGCTGCTGTTCGGCCCGTTCTTCTTTTCTTCCACGCACGGCTATGACACGTTGGATCAGTACAAGATTGACCCTCGCTTGGGGACCATGGAGGACTTTGACAAGCTCCTGGCCGAATGTAAGAAGCGGGGCTTACGGGTCATGCTGGACGGCGTGTTCAGCCATGTTGGTAAGCACAATCCGCAGTTCGAAAAAGTCTTGGAAGAGGGACGTTCTGCAAAGGACGCGGATCTTTTCGATATTGACTGGGATGCGCCAGATGGTCCGGCGCCGCGGGTGTTTGAGGGGCACGATGCCCTGGTCCGACTGAATCATGCGCACCCGGCAACGGCGCAGTACGTGAGCGACGTCATGAGGTTCTGGTTGGAACGCGGAATCGACGGTTGGCGTTTGGATGCGGCCTACTCCGTTCCGTCGCAGTTCTGGGCTCAGGTGATCCCACCTTTACGTCAAGAATTCCCAGATGCATGGTATTTAGGTGAGGTCATCCACGGGGACTACGTCAAGTTTGTTGAGGAGTCCAAGGTGGACTCGGTGACCCAGTATGAGCTGTGGAAAGCCATTTGGTCAGCGATTAAGGACAAGAACTTCTTTGAGCTGGACTGGAGCCTCCAGCGTCACAATGAGTTCTTGGACCACTTCCTTCCAAACACTTTCGTGGGGAACCATGACGTGACCCGCATTGCGTCTATGGTTGGTGCGGACCACGCCGTGGTGGCGTTCATGATCCTGATGACAGTCGGAGGTGTCCCTTCCGTCTACTACGGGGATGAGCAGGGGTTCACGGGGATCAAGGAAGAGAATGTGAGCGGTGACGATGCCGTTCGGCCGAAGATGCCGCCAACCCCTGGGGACCTGTTGACGCTGGGTGAAGTGTCGTACGCGTGCCACCGCGACCTGATCGCGCTACGGCGCCGTATGCCCTGGCTGACAGAAGCGCGGACAACGGCGGTGTCAGTGGAAAACACGCACTACGTCTACCAATCGGTCTCTACCGACGAAAAGCACTCCATTACTGTCGACCTGGACCTGGAGCCGCGCGGCCGCTGCGTGATTCTGGATCAGGACGGGAAGGTTCTGTGGGGAAAGCCGGTGCTTTAGGGCCCGGGTTTACCGGTCTTTGCCAACCAGGGGCAGGCGTTCCTCATCAATAAAGACGTCGTGTATTGCCCCCGTTTTGGGGTCTTTGATCATCCCATGCACCGGAATGTTGTCCCGTATGAGGGGATGATTGCGGATGGTCATTACGTCTTCTAGGAGCGTTTCGGGTTGGCCCGGGATGCTCATCCAGTCCACCTCACTGGCGGCGGCCGCTTGAATTGCGCCTTCCTTGGAGAGAGCATCAACAATCTCCTCTTGGTTCTTTGATTCCATGCCGCAGTCGGAGTGTTGGATCACGAAGATCTCTGTGGCGCCCAGCATTTGAGTGGAAATCACCAGGGACCGGATGGCATCATCTGATGCCCGGCCACCGGCGTTACGGATCCAGTTCGCCTCCCCAGTTCGCAACCCCAGGGAACTATGGGGCTCCAAGCGGCAGTCCATGCAGGTCAGCAAGGCAACCTTGCGTGTGGGGCCGGAAGGCATGTTCGGCGGGTGCGGGAAGTGCGCAGTGTACCGGGCGTTGGCTTCGCGAATCGCTTCCAGTTGGCTCATGGAAAAATCCTACCCAGTGAAGCTACCCGCGGAATAGTCTCCGCGCCAATCCCGCCCTGATCCTCTCCTTGTTCACCGCCCCAATGGCGGACAATGGGATGCCTGCCGGACAGACCGTTGCGCACTCTCCGTAGTTGGAGCACGGACCAAAGATCTCATCAGCCTGTGCCACCATGGCCTTCGCGCGCTTCGTCCGCTCCTCTTTGGGCAGAGGCAGCATTGACAGGTGCGCCAACTTGGCACCAAGGAAGAGGCTGGCTGAGCCGTTGGGGCATGCCGCCACACACGCGCCGCATCCTATGCAGGCCGCAAAATCAAGGGCCGCTTCCACGGTTTCATGGTTCACGTGCAAGGCTTCGGCATCCGGTGCGGTTCCCGCGTCAACGGCAACGTTTCCGCCTGCTTGGATGACCTTGTCCAAGCCACCCCTATCCACCATCAGGTCACGCACCACCGGGTAGGCCTGTGCTGCCATGGGTTGGATTCGTACCGTCTGCCCGTCCTGGAACGACCGTAGACGTTGGTGACATGCGGGTGTGTTGCGCTCGGGCCCATGCGGGAAACCGTTTACCAGGATGCCGCACGCGCCGCATATGCCTTCACGGCAGTCAGACTCAAACGTGACTGCTTCTTCACCGCGACCAACAAGGGTTTCATTCAGGCGATCCAGTACCTCCAAGATGCTCATGGAAGGCTCCAGGTCCCCAACCGTGTGGGACTCCCATCGTGGTTTTGCCGACGCGTCTGCTTGACGCAGGATCTCCAGTTTGAGTTTCATGCGTAGCTCCTTGTCGCTAGCGGCACTGCGGTGAACTCCAATGGCTCATAGTTTCGAGTGAAGCCCAAGCTTCCGTCTGCATTCATGGCGGTCTGCCAGGCCGACGCACACGCCCACAGGTCGTCGTTGCGTCGAGCTTCTCCGTCCGCCTGGTATTCGGAACGGAAGTGGGCGCCGGCCGATTCTTCTCTGTCGAGGGCGTCGACAATCATGAGTTCAGCCAGGTCTAGGAAGTCGGCCACTCTGCCCGCCTTCTCCAGGGTTTGGTTGACGTGCGCACCGGTTCCGGGGACAGAGACGTCCTTCCAAAACTCTTTACGCAGCTCAATCACTTCTTCCCTGGCTTTCGTTAGGGATTCGCGGCTGCGCTCAACCCCGCACCCGTCGTAGAGAATGTTGCCAAGGCGTCGGTGAAACTCTGCTGGGCTGGTGTTGCCGCCGACTGCCAACAGTCGCTCAACCCGCTCCTGTACGCCTTCGAGGGCGGCGGTGACCGCCGGATCGTCCTCGCTCAAAAGGGGCTCCCCCAGTTTTGGCGACAGATAGTTCGGCACGGAGAACGGCAGCGTGAACCACCCGTCCACGCACGCGCTGAGCAGGGAGTTTGCGCCAAGTCGGTTGGCGCCGTGGTAGCCCCACCCAGCCTCGCCCCCAACGAATAGGCCCGGAACGTTGCTCATAAGGTCAAAGTCGGTCCATAACCCACCCATGGTGAAGTGGGCGCCTGGAGCGATGCGCATTGGGACGGTGTAGGGGTCTTCCCCGGTGGCGTGGCTGTACATGTTGAACAGGTTGCCGTAGCGCTCAGCGATGGTTTTCTTGCCCAAGCGCGCGATGGCGTCAGAGAAGTCCAGGTACACGGAGTTCTTCAGCGGGCCAACGCCCTTGCCCAGGTTGATCTGCTCTGTTGCCGCCCTGGACGAAATGTCGCGTGGGGACAGGTTCCCAAATGCCGGGTACTTGCGCTCAAGGTAGTAGTCGCGCTCATTCTCCGGGATTTGTCCCGGCGCCCTGGTGTCGCCGGCCTTCATGGGAACCCAGATGCGCCCGTCGTTGCGCAACGATTCGCTCATGAGGATCGTTTTTGACTGCCATGGTGAGTTCACGGGCAGCGCGGTGGGGTGGAACTGGACAAAGCTGGGGTGGGACATCCACGCCCCGCGCATGTGTGCGCGCCACGAAGCGGTCGCGTTGCAGTTCAGTGCCAGCGTCGAATAGTAGTAGACGGAGCCGTATCCGCCGCTGGCTAGGATGACGGCGTGCGCCGGAATGGCACTGATCTTGCCGGTGACCAAGTCGCGGACAACCACTCCCCGGGCGATGCCGTCTTTCACGATTAGGTCCAGCATCTCCGTGCGCGTGTGCAGGGTGACCGTGCCGCGCTTCACCTGCCGCTGCAGGGCTTGAGCGGTTGCGATCTGGAGCTGCTGTCCGGTCTGCCCACGCGTGTAGTAGGTGCGGGAAACCTGGACGCCACCGAAGGAACGTGTCGCCAATGTTCCGCCGTACTCACGGGCGAACGGAGAACCAATCGCATTCAGGTGGTCGATGACCCTCACGGATTCTTCACCTAGGCGGAAGGCTTCTGCCTCACGCCCTCGGAAATCCCCGCCCTTGACCGTGTCTTTCACGAATCTGCCAAGTGAGTCGCCGTCGACTTTGCGGGCGCGGGCCGCGTTGATGCCACCCTGGGCTGCGACGGAGTGTGCCCGGCGTGGTGCGTCATGGTAGGTGATGGAGTGGACGTCGTAGCCCAACTCCCCCAGGGCCGCACCGGCACCTGCGCCCGCCAGTCCGGTCCCCACAACGACGATGCGGAACTTGCGGCGGTTTAGTGGGCTTACCAGTGCGTACTCATCTTTGCGTCGCGCCCACGCCGTTGCTGGATCACCCTTCGGCACCCCCGATTCGACGCGGTCACCCACGCGAACTCCCGGGGCGTGCGAGGGCGCCGGCTTGAACTCCTTCTTCGCGTCCTCAGTAGAACCGCCTTCTTCAACGGAAACGGATAAGTCCTTCTTCTTGCCGTGGCGCGTCCAAGAAATACCAAAACTCATGACAGTAACCCCATCTGTACCGCGACCGGAATGAAGCCATTACCAAGCAGGATCGCTATTGCTGCAAGCCCGGCAACCCAAACCATGACGGTACGCAGCCGGTATCCCATTGCACCCAGGTCCTGGGCGGCCGTCTGAATTCCATGGAAAACATGGAGCGACAGAAGCAGCATGACCACCGTGTAGAAGATGGCCATCCACGGCCTCTGGAAAGACGCGATCAGGTTCGCATAGGCGAACGACGCCGCATCCGTGTGCCCCGCAAAGTCGACTGTCGCAACGGGCGCTGACCCAACCGTGAGGTCCAGGATGTGCACAATCAAGAAGACTAAGATCAGCACGCCGGTAAACGGCATCAGCGTGGCTGACAGCGATTGAACGGTGCCGCGCCCCGCCCGCGCCCGGTCACGCAGTGCGACGCGTGACCGTTTCCCGCCACCCCTGCGTCCGCGCGCCCAAAGCAGCGATGCCGCCCAAACGTGGAGGACGAGGGCGATCAACAACGTTATCCGAAACACCCACAGTATGAACCCGGGCGGGAACAACGGATAAAACGCGTGGCGCAGCCAATGCGCGTAACTGTTGAAACTATCTGGACCTAAGAAAACCTTGAGGTTCCCGTAGAGGTGTATGAGGACGAAAGCCGCCCACAGCAATCCGGTGATCGCCATGATCACCTTCAGCGTCCACGTCGCCACCGACGGCCGCTTTATCGGGATCGAAGAAGTAGTCATTTGCCCTCCCACCCCCACTCTACGAAGGCCCCGTGGCCAAGGTGGCGCCCCGGACGCGTGGATGCGTGCACGCACCCACATGGTCGCGCAAAAGCGTTCAAACCACGATGAAAGTCCTAGACCGGCGCTGACCCCAGAAAGTGTGGACCCGCCTAGGCCCGCTCCCAGTGCCCCGCCTACTCGGTCCACCGAATCGCGCGAACCGCCGCGCGCCGCCCCGCTCTGGTGGCCCCGAGTGTGGAGGCCGATGCACCATATCCAGTAAAGAAAAGACCCGGCTGCTGGGTCGCCGTCACGTCATCAGCTTCCAGTTGGATGCCGCCACCGCGTTGACGCAAGCCTAAGAAAGACAGGTGGCCAATATCGTGTCGAAAACCTGTGGCCCACAGGATCGCATCCAGAGGGGTCGTCCATTGGGTTGCCGAGTGTGATCTTGGGGGATGCCCTCCCGGAAGCCTGCGGACCCGTTCCCGGACCTCCGCATTGATGACCGTGTCTGCCGCACCCTGGCTGGGGAACCCCTTCCCGTCGGGCCCCGGGCCGTTCAGCACGACCCCTCCGCCCTCGAACCTCACCACGGAACCGCGACTGATTAGCAAGCCCGACAAAGCATCCGGCAAGTATCGCTCCACCAAAGGTATCCCGGTGACCGCAACAACGGATCTGGGCCTCAACCCGCGGGTCGTTCGCGCTGCCACCGCTTTCTCAACGCTTACGCCCCACTCATCATCAAACTGCGTCGTGGTCCACCGAGGCGTTCCCCGCGTAGACCAGATGGGGCGCGCGCCAGCGGCCGCCAGTTCTTGCACGAACTGCACCGCGGACGTGCCGCCACCAACGACTAGGACATTCATGTCCTTGAAATCCAGGGCGCTCTTGTAGTTGCGCGTGTGTACCTGCGCCCCCTCAAAAGACTCAATCCCCGGGTAGTAGGGGGTGAACGGACGGTTCCACGTGCCCGTCGCGTTGATTACGGACCGGGCGTACAGCGTGCGTGGCCCAGACGGGACTTCCCCACCGCCCCTGTACACCACCTCAAACAGTGGCTGCGCATTGGGAATCGCGCGGACCGCCACCACCTTCGCGGGACGCAAAACCGGCAGGTGGAACGTCTCTTCGTACTCTCCGTAGTAGCGCGGCACTAAACGATTGGCTGGCTCATTCGGGTCGGGATCTGCCAGCGGAAAACCAGGGAGTGGATGGATACGGTGCGCGCCTTGGAACGTGAGCGAATCCCACCTGTCCGCCCACGCCCCGCCGGGAGTTTGGTTCTGGTCGAGGACGACGAAGTCCAACCAAGGGCGCATCTCACGATGCTGAAGATAGTAGGCAGCGGAAAGGCCCGCCTGCCCAGCACCAATCACCACTACACGCAACGGGTCCTGGCGTGTACCCGCCAAGGGTTCACGTCCATGGGACCTGTGGCGTGGCGCTGCGTGCATGTTTCCAACTTACCTACTGCGCAGGCGACATGCCCATGGCCTGCGCTGATTACGCCATTTTGTTCGGCATCCGCGTGCGAGGGCGTCTTCCGGCGCCTGTGCGGTATCCGCTACTGAAGGAGGTATTCGCGGCTGCGATCCCAAGGCAGCGCCCACCCCAACTCCTCAAAAAGCGTATCCAGGATCATCGCCGTGAACCCCCACACGACCTGACCACCAAACTGAGGACCCAATACGAACATCGGCCCGCGATGCGTGAGGCCATCGCGAACCAATACAGAAGTCATCCGTGCCGCAGGGTCAAGCATCTCCGCCACCGGCACGCGGAAAATCTGGTCGGTCTCCGACCCATCAGGCGTAAGAGGCACCGGGACATCCCACCAGCCAACAACAGGTGTCACTTGATTGGCGCTATGCGGCAGGTTCGCACTGGGAAGGTCCCCTAGGACGGTCACGCCGCCAGGATCCAACGCCGTCTCCTCTTGCGCCTCCCGAAGAGCGGTCTGAGCCGGGGTCTGGTCCCCGGGTTCACGCCCACCCCCTGGGAACGCCATCTGGCCCGGGTGATGGGAAAGCCCATCGGAACGCTTCAGCAGCAACACGTCGAGCTCCGGCGCCACCGTGTCCACCGCGGTCCGAGCCGGGACACGATCGAGGGCGCCAAACAGGATCAACACCGCCGAACACCGCAGCCTCACTCCCTTCGCCCATCCACCCATGCCGAAATCAACCTGATCGCGGCGCGCAAGCAAAGCGCAAAGTTCGGCGCGAGCCACGTCAACAGCAGGAGTCATAAACCCAGCCTAGCCGCGGACCCCCGGTTGCGTGGAACCTGCGTTAACGCCAGAGTTTCACCATGACATCTAACGCGTCCTCGTTCACCGTCCTCGTCTGCCCGGACTCTTATAAGGAGTGCATGAGCGCCCAGGAGGCGGCGCGCACCATGACAAAAGCAGCGTCTGGTAGGCCCGGCTGGCCAGTGCCCAACAAATGGGCTGAAGCCAACTACGTTGAGGTACCGCTTGCGGATGGCGGAGAGGGCTCCTTGGACGCGATCTTGGATGCAGACAATGGGTACGCCGCGGTTGATGTGACCGTGCCAAATGCCTTGGGCGATCCTACGGAGGCCAGGATCGGGTGGAACGCTGAACGTGGTTGCGCGTTCGTTGAATCCGCGCAGGCATTGGGGCTGGGTTTGATACCGGAAGAGGACCGTCATGTGCTTCATGCGCACTCCTTCGGCCTTGGAATGATGATCACCGAGGCGCTGGACTTGGGTGCCTCCGAAATCACGCTGGCGCTTGGCGGGAGCGCGACAAATGACGGCGGCGCGGGGATGCTTAATGCTCTTGGCGCGCACTTCTACGACCGCAATGGGCGTGAACTGCCGCCATTTCCCGGCGGCACCGCAAACCTTGCCGCCGTTGATCTGCGCGACTTAGACCCGCGTCTGGCGACCACCAAGTTTCGTCTGGCTTTGGACGTGGACAACCCGCTCCTGGGTCCGTGCGGCGCCAGCGCTGTTTTCGGTCCTCAGAAGGGCGCTTCACCGCGGGACGTCGCTATCTTGGACACGACGCTGCGGAAATTTGCCAGGGCCGTCACGGCGTCACAGAGATTCGCGGCCAAGTCGAGGGGCGGCGCGGCCGGGTTGGGCGAGGGCGGTGCAGCGCCGGACGCGCCTAATCCTGAGGTCGTGAATATGGCGGACGCACCGGGAGCAGGTGCCGCCGGAGGTATTGGATGGGCCGCAATGCAGGTTCTAGGCGCCCAGGCAGCGGTTGGTTTCGACGTCATTGCAGATGCAGTGGGTTTTGACGATGCCATTGCGCAAGCAAACGTGGTGTTCACCGGTGAGGGGCGTCTGGATGGGCAAACCATGGGCGGGAAGACCGTGATGGGTGTCCTGCAGCGGGCACAGAAATTCGGTGCCCCCGTGGTTGTATTCGCAGGGTCCCTGGGGCCGGGCTGGGAGAGCGTGAGAAAGATGAGCGACGTGGAGGTTATTGTTACGTCATTGGAGGGAGACTCCCCCGAAGACGCCCTAGAACACTGCAAGGTGAACCTTGAGAGCGCCGTGTGGACCCACGTGAATGAGGGGCCGCTAACTTTCTAACTGTCCCTGGGCTCTTTCCCATAGTCGCTGAAGTGTGGCTTCATCAATGGTCGGAGACGTGTCGGGCTCTGCCACGACGGCGTCGGGATCCCCATGGACCTGCTGGTGAAGCCGCTCCATCTTCAAGTCAAGATCTTCCGCGGCCTTCGCGGCCTGCGTTAGTTCCTCAATCAAGTGCGCAGGCACAGCGCCTTCATACTTGTAGAAGATCTTATGCTCCAGCGACGCCCAAAAATCCATCGCGATGGTCCGTATTTGCACCTCAACTGGGACCCTGACCGGACCGGTCGAAAGGAACACCGGTATCTCCATGATCGCGTGCAGACTCTTATACCCGTTGGGCTTCGGGTTGGCAATGTAATCCTTTACTTCCAAGACGGTGATATCGTCCTGGGAGGCCAGCGCGTCCATCATCTTGTACGTGTCGGCTATGAAACTACAGGTGATCCGTATCCCGGCAATGTCGCGGATGTTCTCACGGATAGCCTCTACGGTTGGGGCGACTCCGCGCCGAGCCATCTTGCCGAGAATTGATTCCGCCGACTTCACGCGCGACGTTACGTGCTCAATGGGGTTGTACTTTTGCAGATGGAGGTACTCTTCACGCAGGATCGTGACCTTGGTGAGGACCTCGTCAATAGCGAACTGGTACTCCATCATCAGCCGCGTGAAGTCATCCCGCATCTGCCGCACAAAACCAGCGATCTCTGGCGCCGTAGGGGTGTCGATTGGTGCAGCCACCACCGCCGTCTCAGCGTCACCCGTTATCTGCGGCTCATGAGCTGCGCGTTTGCCCATTCCCGCGTCTTGGATGGCATTCTTCCAGTGAGCGCCCTGCACGGGAGCCTGTGCCTCTTCGTCACCGTCTTTGGTCACTGTTTGTCCCAACTCCAGATTTGTGCTTACCAAGCATAGTGTCTGTTGCCACATGGTTTCGGGCATGCAGGCTATGAGCGAACAAGAGACTATTTCCACTCCCGGGTAGACGCCACAGCTCCGTGGGTGGTCAACAATTGCCCGAGTCGGCCAATAGGTGCATTATCGAACCCATGAGAATTCTATCTATCCAGTCTTCGGTTTCCTACGGTCACGTCGGCAACTCCGCCGCCGTATTCCCACTGCAACGCATGGGCCATGAAGTCATGCCCGTCTACACCGTTGTGTTCTCCAATCACACCGGTTATGGCGATTGGAAGGGACCCATGCTGAGTGGGAAGAACGTAAGGGAGATTGTAGAGGGCGTGGATACGCGCGGCGGCCTAGTCGACACGGAACTTGTGCTTTCGGGCTACCAGGGCGGGAACGATATTGGCGACGCGATTCTCGATTCGGTGCGCCTCGTGAAGGAACGCAACCCGAAGGCGCTATACGCGTGTGACCCGGTGCTCGGCAGCTCCATAAAGGGCTGCTTCGTGTCTCCTGAGGTGCAGGCGCTGGTGCGCGACCGCGTAGTCCCCCAGGCGGACATCATCACGCCGAATCAGTTTGAGCTGGGCTTCCTTACCGAAACTGACCCGCACACCTTGGAAGAGACACTAGAGGCGGTCGACTTGGTGCGCGCTAAGGGCCCGTCCGTGGTCCTAGTGACCTCAGTGATGCGCCCGGATGCGCCTGAGGACACGATTGAGATGCTGGTTGCCACAGAGGACGGCGCGTGGATCGTCCAGACGCCTCGGTTGGACTTCCACCCGTCAGGTTCCGGGGACGTGACCGCTGCACTGTTTGCTTCTGCGTTCGTGGATACGGGGTCCGCAGAGGAAGCGTTGGCGCGAACCGCGGCTTCCATCTATGAGCTCCTGGAGGACACTTACCAGGCCGGCTCAACTGAGTTAAGGCTGATTGAGTCCCAGGAAGCGTTCGTAAATCCGAAGTACAGCTTCGAGGTGAAGAGGGTCCGCTAACCCTCAGAACTCCTCATGCGTCGCGGGATCTAAGTCCAGCACACGCCCATTTGCCCGGCCCAGTGCGGTAATCTTCCGTACTTCGTCTGGCGTCAAGGTGATGTCGAGGGCGCCCAGGTTGGAAATCTGGCGCTCCGGCGTTGCCGACTTCGGAATGGGGACGACGCCGCGTGCAATGTGCCAAGCAAGTACGGTCTGCGCCGGTGTCGCATTGTGCGCGTTGGCGACTTCGACGATCACGGGTTCGCCTAGTAAGTCCCGCCCTCGCCCCAACGGCGACCACGCTTCCGTTGTTATGCCGCGGCTGCGGTCGTAGTCGAGCAGCGACGTATCTGGAAAGTACGGGTGCATCTGAACCTGGTTGACAGCGGGCAGCACGCCTGTTTCCTGTTCCAGTCGCTCAAGGTGTTCGGGGAGGAAGTTGGACACTCCGACCCACCGGACCAGCCCGCGCGCCTGCGCATCCAGAAGCGCCTGCCAAGCCTCCACGTACTTGTCCACTTTCGGCAGTGGCCAGTGGATGAGGTAGAGATCGATGTGGTCAAGGCCCATGCGCAGCAGCGATTCCTCGATTGCCAACGTTGCCTTGTGATACTCATGGTGGCGGCCAGGAAGTTTTGACGTGATCACCAGTTCTTCCCGCGGGACGGAGGTGATGCGCACGGCTTTGCCCACCGCGCCCTCGTTCTCATAGTTGAAAGCAGAGTCCACCAGTCGGTATCCCGCGTCGATCGCGCGCGCAATGGAGTTTGCGCCCTCCGTCCCGTTCAGGCGGTATGTCCCAAGGCCGATCTTCGGCAGGTCGATACCCGCGCTCGCGCCGCTCTCCCCTGCCACATCATTATTCGTGTTTGTCATCGCGTCCCCTTCCCACGATCACTTTATCTGCTGGTCAAACGACTGACGAGGGCGAAGGGCGCTTTCGCTGGGAGGGCAGGCTTCCGGTTAGGCTGGGTCCCGCGAGGCACGGAACCTAGGGATGGACCTTTTGACTGAGATCTGGCTGGAATGTTGGTGCGGGGCGCGCGTGCGAGGGCGGTCGAGCAGGCGAAGCAGGACGCCGTGAAGTCCGAAGGAGACGGCCGCGATCTTCCGACCACGCCGACGCCTGCTGTGAGTGGGGCGCGTGGCTCTGCACTCATACCTACCCGTCCCGTAGACGCTGGGGGACGAAACTCTGCGCTCATCCCTACCTTGGCTCTGGTGTGTGTCACAGCAGTGTGGGGGTCCACCTTTTTCCTCCTCAAAGATTTGGTGAGGCAGATGCCGCCCCTGGATTTCTTGGGGGCGCGATTCGCTCTTGCAGGCCTGCTAGTCGTGATCTTCCAGTTCAGGCGGATTCGGGGTGCTGGCCAGACAGAATGGAAGCGCGGCTTTGTCCTAGGTGCGCTCTACTCCGCGGGGCAACTGCTCCAGACTGTCGGACTGCAGTACACGGACGCGTCGATATCCGGGTTCGTAACGGGGATGTACGTCGTATTCACACCAATCCTGGTCGCAATACTTTTTGGAAAGCGCCTTGGTGCCAAGGTATGGGTCGCTGCCGCCATGGCTACGGCAGGGTTGGCGTTCTTAAGCGTCCAAGGCGGTGCCGGGGGCGTGAGCTTGGGAGCCGGAGAAGCGTTAACCTTGGCCGGAGCCTTCTTCTACGCGCTTCACATCGTGTTTCTTGGCAGGTGGGCCAAGGAGAGTGACCCGATCACGCTGGGCATGGTTCAAACCGTGGCGGCGGGAATCATCTTGGGTGCTGCAGCGTTGCCCGGCGGAGTGGCACTCCCCCAAGGCGTTGGCGCGTGGAGCAGTTTCCTGTACATGACGGTGGTCGCGGGTCTGGGTGCCATCGTCTTGCAGACGTGGGCGCAGTCGAGGCTAGAGGCCACGACAGCTGCGGTGATAATGACGACAGAGCCGGTGTTCGCGGCGGGCTTCGCGATCATCTTCGGCGGGGAGGCTTTGACGGGGAGGCTGTTCTTGGGTGGTGCGCTTGTGCTCGCGGCCATGTTCCTAGTGGAGGCCGGCGGCTCCAAGCGGAGGGCGCCGGCGCAGACGCCCGCGCAGACTCCCAAGACATAGCCACCGGCCAACCGCTACTCAAAGAACACGATCGCGAATTCCGTCGGAATGTCTACCGCTAGGTCACCTAGGTCAGCAAAAACTTGGGATCCTTCAACTGTGCCCTGGGCCGTCGCGGATTCCAGGCGCAACCACTCTCCTCCGTCATGGCGGTACGCGACCTCGTATCGGTTCCCAAAGCAGTGGGTACTAATGTTCGAAAACTCCACTTGCGTGATCGCCCAAGGTGTCGTGGAAGAGCCAACGAACACCGGATCGCCAAGGTTGCCTATGACAGGATCGTCGGCGGGTTGGCACGTCAGTT
>CAYFOT010000001.1:88316-100715 GCA_964344825.1 uncultured Actinomyces sp. | reverse complement strand
AGCTGATGGGCACCCGATGAGTACCCAGCGATGAGCTGCCAGCAGGTCAAGTAGTCCGTCCTCTCTTTCTTTGGGGACGGACCCGAAGAGGAGAATTTGTGGCAAGGATGCGTGTACATGAGCTCGCAAAGGAGCTCGGCACCACCAGTAAAGATTTGAGGGAGTACCTCAACTCACGCGGAGAGTTCGTGACATCGGCCTCCGCCATGGTTGAGGGTCCCGTCGTACGTGACGCACGTGAGTTTTATCAGGCTAAGGCGAAGGCCGCCGCAACGGTGACGCCACCCGCTGAGGCAGAGCAGGCGCCAAAGGAGCAGGGACCAAGGCCGAAGGCTGCTACGCCTGGGCCGAAGGCCCCCAAGCCCGGTGTGAAGCCGGGTCGGAAGCCGGCGGCACCAGCGCCCGCTCCGTCACCAAAACCGGAGTCGGTGTCAGCGCCCGCGCCCGTGAAAGCCGATGTGCCCAGGGCTGTGACGCCAGAACCCAAGGAGTCGGCGCCGTCGACTACACCGTCGTTTAGTCACGCTCCGGTTCCGGGTCCTAAGCCGGCACGTCCTACGCCGGACAAGGCTCCGAAGCCTGCGGCTGCGCCTGCACGGGAGGCCCAGAAACCTGCTCGTCCCACAGGATCGAAGCCCGGGGCTCCGAAGCCCGCGGCTCCGCTTCCCGGCCCACGCCAGGCCCCACCACGTCCACGTGGGCCACGTCCTGGCAACAACCCCTATGCATCCAGTCAGGGAATGCCAAGGCCAGGAGGTTCCCGTTCCGGGGCACCCCGCCCAGGTGCGCCCCGTCCAGGTGCTCCACGTCCAGGTGCGCCGCGTCCCGGTGCGCCAAGGCCGGGTGCCGGCCGTGAGGGCGCTCCGCGTCCCGGTGGCGGTCCTCGTCCGAACCCGGGGATGATGCCGGGATCGGCCTCATTCCAGAAGAACGACGCCCGTGGTGGTTCCCGACCGGGGGCTGGCGCAGGCGGTCGCGGACGTCCTGGTGGTCAGCGCCCAGGCGGCGGCGGTCGCTTCGGCGGCGGCGCGCCGCAGGGTCAGGGCGCACCACAGAGCCCAGGCGGGTTCACGGCACCTCCAAGGGGCGGCCGCGGCGGTGGTCGTGGAGCTGCTCCAGGTGCATTCGGTCGCGGTGGCGGACGAAGCCAGAAGGGTCGGAAGTCCAAGAGGGCGAAGCGCCAAGAGTTTGAGCAGCAGGCAGCGCCGGCAATCGGCGGTGTTTCTGTACCACGCGGTAACGACCAGGAGATTCAGATCCGTCAGGGCGCATCCATTGCGGACTTCGCGGAGAAGATCAACGTCAACCCGGCCGCCCTCGTCACCATCATGTTCCACCTTGGTGAGATGGCCACGGCAACCCAGTCACTGGACCAAGACTCACTTGAGGTTCTGGGTGCTGAACTGGGCTACCGCGTAACGGTTGTCTCGCCTGAAGATGAGGACCGGGAGCTGCTGGAGTCGTTTGACATCGACCTCGAAGCTGAAGAGCTGGCGGACGCAGAGAATCTGCGGCCGCGGTCCCCGGTTGTCACGGTCATGGGGCACGTCGACCACGGTAAGACCAGGCTGTTGGACGCCATCCGCAACACCGACGTCATCGCAGGTGAGCACGGCGGAATCACGCAGCACATCGGCGCGTACCAGGTGTCGGTGGAGGGCGAAGATGGGGAACGACCCATCACGTTCCTTGACACACCGGGCCATGAGGCGTTCACGGCGATGCGTGCGCGTGGTGCGCAGGCTACCGACCTCGCGATCCTTGTGGTTGCCGCGGATGATGGCGTCATGCCGCAGACAGTTGAGGCAATCAACCACGCGCAGGCCGCTGGTGTCCCGATTGTCGTGGCTGTCAACAAGATTGATAAGCCGGAGGCAAACCCGGAGAAGATCCGCGGACAGCTCACCGAATACGGGCTGGTCGCAGAGGACTTCGGCGGTGACGTCATGTTCGTGGACGTGTCTGCTCGTGAGAACATCAACATCGACACGTTGCTTGAGGCGGTCCTCTTGACCGCGGATGCGACGCTGGACCTGTCAGCCAACCCTGAGGCAGAGGCCCGTGGTGTGGCGATCGAAGCGAACCTGGATAAGGGGCGCGGCGCTGTTGTCACGATGCTGGTCCAACGTGGAACGCTACACGTTGGAGACGCTGTTGTTGTCGGCTCTTCATACGGTCGTGTTCGCGCGATGTTCGATGAGTACGGCAATGAGGTCGAAGAGGCTGGTCCTGCACGTCCCGTGCAGATGATTGGTCTGACCTCGGTGCCACGCGCAGGCGACAGCTTCCTGGTTGCTTCCGATGACCGCACGGCCCGACAGATCGCGTCTAAGCGTGAGGCTGCTGAGAGGCAGGCCATGCTGGCACGTCGCCGCAAGCGCGTGACCTTGGAAGACTTCGACCGCGTGTTGAAGGAAGGCAAGGTCGACAACCTGAACCTCATCCTGAAGGGCGACGTCGCCGGTGCCGTGGAGGCATTGGAAGATTCGTTGCTCAAGCTGGATGTTGGCGAAGATGTGGCGTTGCGTGTCATTCACCGTGGTGTTGGTGCTGTCACACAGAACGACGTCAACCTCGCAACGGTGGACAACGCGGTCATCATCGCGTTCAACGTTCGCCCGGCGGAGCGTGTTCAGGAAATGGCCGACGCTGAGGGTGTGGAGATCAAGTACTACACCGTCATCTACCGCGCGCTCGAAGAGGTTGAGGAAGCTCTGAAGGGCATGCTCAAGCCGATTTATGAGGACGTGGAGACGGGTGCAGCGGAGATCATGCAGGTCTTCCGCAGTGGCAAGTTCGGCAATATTGCTGGCTCCTTGGTCCGGGCGGGCACCATCAAGCGTGGCGCGAAGGCTCGCATTGTTCGCGATGGTGTGGTTGTCGCATCTGACCTCAAGATTGAGTCGCTCCGTCGTGAGAAGGACGACGTCACGGAGGTCCGTGAGGGCTTCGAATGCGGTATCACCCTTGGGTACAAGGATATTCATGAGGGCGACCGTATTGAGACGTGGGAGACCGTGGAGAAGCCGCGCAAGTAGTGGTTTCTGGGCGAGGGCGGACCTGCGGGGAAGTCATCGCATAAGAACGGCATGCACTGGCCGGGTTCAGTTTTCTGGGCCCGGCCAGTGGCGTATCGGTGGGGGCGCGGGCGGATGGTGCTCGGCGCGTGCAGCTTTGCGGTGCACGCGCCAAGCGCGCCGTGATGAGCGATAATGGGCCGATAGTGAACTCTCCGAAAGGAACCCATCATGGCTGATGCAGGACGTCAACGCCGCGTCGCGGAGCGAATCCGCGAATCCGTCGCGAACACTCTTGAGCGCAAGGTTAAGGACCCGCGATTGGGTTTTGTGACGATAACGGACGTCCGTGTGACGGGGGATCTCCAGCACGCGACCATCTTTTACACGGCAATGGGGGATGAGCAGGAGCAGAAGAAAAGTGCCCGCGCACTGCAGTCCGCGAAAGGTCTGATCCGCTCTGAGGTTGGAGCCGCGCTGGGTCTGCGTTTGACGCCGACCATATCCTTCCAGCAGGACGCATTGCCTGAGGCTGCTGCTTCGATTGAGGATGCTCTGCGTGCAGCCCTTGAGCGTGACGCGCAGATTGCTGCGGAGGCAGAGGGCAAACAGTATGCGGGAGGTGAGTCTCCGTATGAGATGGACCTTGATGAAGCGGACCTTGTGGCTGCCTTTGACGACGAAGAGGTGGACGATGGCGTTGCGTTGGAAGAAGTCGTGGAGGAGGATGAGGACGCAGAAGGGCGCTCGTGACACCTGAGGACTTAGGTCGCAGCAGGCGGCAACGCAAACAGGGCCGCATGGATGTTGTTCCGGCCGGGTCAGGCTTGATTTTGGTTGATAAACCTGGGGGAATGACCAGCCACGACGTGGTTTCCCGGCTCCGTAGGTTTGCCGGCACCAGGCGCGTAGGTCACGGTGGCACGTTGGATCCGATGGCGACTGGCTTGCTGGTTTTGGGCGTCAATGGTGGAACGAAGCTGCTGCGGTACGTGACGGGGTTGCCGAAGACGTATCTGGGGACTATCCGCCTTGGCATGTCCACCACCACGGACGACGCTGAGGGAGAAACTGTCGATGCGCCCGGCGCACTTAGGTTGGCGGAGGCAACAGGCCGGTCCGACGGGCTGGGCGCGTCTGGCGAAGACGCGGCGGGCGACGCGGACAAAGCGGTGGTGGAGGCGGTTACGTCCGCCCTCGCCCCGCTCCTAGACGACTACCGCGGTGACATCCTGCAGGTTCCCACGTCCGTCAGCGCCATAAAGGTGGATGGGAAGCGCGCCTACGCGCTGGCGCGGGAGGGGAAGGACGTTGAGTTAGCCGCTCGCCCCATCACGATTCACCGGTTCGAGGTCGTTGGAGGCCCCCGCGCAACCCAAACCGCTGAAGGTGTGATGGTGGACGTGGACGTGGAGGTTGAGTGTTCGTCGGGGACGTACATACGGGCGCTCGCACGGGATATTGGGCGTGATCTTGGGGTTGGGGGACACCTTGTTGCGCTGCGGCGAACGACCACCGGGTCGTGGTCGGTGGAGCAGGCGCACACGTTGGAATCATTGGAGACCGTGGCTGTGGCGGGTGGTCCCGTACCCGTAATGGGTATGGGAGAAGCGTGTTCTGCGCTGTTCTCTCAACTGGTTATTAGTGATTCGGGTGCGGCCCGTTTCGCGCATGGGCAGGCGCCACACGCCGAGGACGTCCTCGAACTGAAACCTAATAGTCGGGCGAATCCCAGGTTCGCCGATGTCTATGCGGTGCGCACCGCGCATGGTCCAGATCGGGTCCTGGGGTTAGTGCGCGTGAGTCAGGGCGCTACGCTTAGGGTCAAGACGGTTACGGTTTTCCCGGAGTGATCGAAATGAGCGATCAGAAATTTGGGGAGTGGTGGCTAAGAGAAGATGAGGAGTTGACGCGAATGGCGAACGAACAGGAACGTAAATCCGGTGGTTGCGGCTGCGGCGGTTGTGGCTGCGGTGGCGGGGCAAAGAAGGGCCGCGAAGGGCAGCCTGTCGATGATGAAGGCCGGATCAACCTAGGTTTGCGGGCGGAGAAATAAGTCATTGCGTGTGCGGGGGATGTGAAGCACCCCCGCATCGTGCTGTTTGGGAGTAGGCGTGCAGATTTGGCGTAACCTTCATGAGGTGCCTGGCAATCAGAAAAGCGTTGTAACCGTGGGCAATTTCGATGGCATGCACCAGGGACACACTCGTGTCGTTGGGACGTGCGTTGAGCGTGCGTCGCGGCGCGGATGCGATTCGGTGGCGCTCACATTCGATCCCCATCCGCGTTCAGTCCACAGGCCGGACACTCCCACGCCGCTCATAACGCCCCTAGAGGAGCGGTTGGACTCCATGGCTACTACCGGCCTCGACGCCGCAATGGTGGTGCACTACGGGCCGGAGCTGTACATGCTCAACGCGGAAGACTTCGTGGAGCGTTACCTTGTCGACAGGCTGGGTGCCGTGGAGGTCGTCGTTGGGGAAGACTTCCGCTTTGGCCGTGGCAATAGTGGCGATATCGATACTCTGCGTGACCTGGGACGCAGATTTGGTTTCGATGTTTCCATGGTGACGGACATTGAGGCCCCAAATGGGCGCCGCTGGTCGTCGTCATGGGTGAGAGAACTGCTCGCGGACGGGGACGTGGAGGAGGCAAGTCGCGTCTTGGGCCGTTTCCCCCGTGTCAGCGGAGCAGTTGAGCATGGTGCAAAGCGAGGGCGGGAGCTGGGGTTCCCGACCGCCAATGTTGCCGTGGAAGGTCAGCTGGTGCCGGCGGACGGCGTATACGCGGGTTGGCTTGTGAGGGACGTGCCGGGCGGGAGGGCCAGTCAGGAGTTTCTTCCGTCCGCAATCTCGGTTGGTACGAACCCTCAGTTCGGCGGTCAGAAGAGGACCGTGGAAGCGCATGTTCTGGGGCGCTCCGACTTGGATCTCTATGGGGAGACCGTGACAGTCGTATTCGTGAAACGGATCCGGGCGATGATGGTTTTTGAATCCCTGGATGGCCTTCTTGACCAGATGGACAAGGATTTGCGGGCAACAGCCGCAACTCTTGGCGCCCGGTACGCGACGCGGATCGATCCGTCGGAGGTAACCGCGGGAACTTAGTTCCCCGGCGGGTGGATTACGCACTGATTCTGTGGTCCAAGTCTCAAGGCTGGTCTAGAGTTGGGGCGTACCAATGAACTTGACGATGGACAGGGTGGTCCGCCGATGATAATCACGCTCACCGCAAATCCCTCACTCGACCGTTCGGTTGATGTGGGCACTGAACTTGTTCCCGGTGGTGTTCACCGAATCATCTCCGATGTGACGCAACCGGGCGGCAAGGGGATCAACGTCGCGCTGGGGGTGGCGCGCGCCGGCCTTGACGTTTTGGCGGTGCTACCAGCCGGACCCGATGACCCTTTGCTTAGCTACCTTCGCGCCGATGATTTGCCGTTCAAAGCGGTTCCGGTCAGTGGACCGGTGCGCACGAACCTCACCGTTCTGGGTGACGGTGAGACGACCAAGATCAATGAACCCGGGGCCACTCTCTCAGCGGAAGAAGTTGCGGCGGTGGAAGAAGCGCTGGCCGCATCCGTTGGCGCCGGGGATGCAGTTATGCTGTCGGGATCCCTGGCTCCGGGCTTCCCCGAAGACGAATACGCAAGGCTGATCAGAGCCCTACGTCCCCTTGGGGCCTGGGTCGGTGTTGACACTTCGGATGCGCCACTGATCGCCCTCGGGAAGAACCTGGCGGACGCAGCCCCCGACTTCTTGAAGCCCAACGGATTGGAACTGGGACAGCTTACGGGTCGCGACGGTATCGAACTGGAGCGGTGCGCGGAACACGGGGACGTCGCCGCGGTACGCGACGCGGCAGCTGACCTACATGAACAAGGCGTGGGGGACGTCCTCGTAACGCTGGGCGGTGCAGGGGCCGTGTTGGCGGCGGAGGGCGGCGTCTGGTATTCGCCTTCGCCCCCGGCGAAGGTCATCTCAACCGTAGGCGCGGGGGACTCCGCAACCGCAGGGTTCCTCATCGCACGCGCGAAGGGATTAGGGCCGGCGGAGCGTTTAGCGTACGCGGTCGCGTATGGCTCAGCGGCAGTCGCGCTTCCCGGAACCACGATTCCCATGCCATCGCAGGTGTTTCCAAACAAAGATGTTGTAACCGCGATCTGAAACAGGTCGTCTGAATAATAAGGAAGAGGAAATGAGTGATCAACTGATTACCCCTGACCTAGTGCGCCTAGACGTCACTGTTGACGGGGATAAACACGCGGTGATAGCCAAGATGGCAGAACTCGTGGCATCTACCGGTCGGGCGGAAGAAGCAGGTTTACAAGCTGCCATGGAGGCGCGCGAAGCGCAGTTCCCGACAGGAATGCCGGGAGGGATTGCCATCCCGCACTGCCGTACAGATGCCGTGAAGGTTGCTTCTCTTGGCTTCATCCGGTTGGCGGAGCCGGTGGATTTCGGCGCCAAAGACGGGCCGGCCGACCTCGTGATTGGCATCGCGGCTCCGGACGAATCCGGCTCCCAACACATGAAGTTGCTTGCCAAGCTCTCCAGGGCTCTGGTGCGTAAAGACTTTGTGGCGTCACTACGCGCTGCCAGCACCCCGGAAGAAGTGTCGTCGCTGATCATGGGTGTGGTTGAGCCTGTTGCGGCAGCCCCCGCGAAGGCTGCGGAGGCGGCTGTAGCGGCGCCAGCGGCATCGGACGCTCCGACGCTCCTCGCGATCACCTCATGCCCGACCGGAATCGCGCACACGTACATGGCGGCTGAGGCTTTGGAGCAGGCCGCGAAGGACGCGGGCGTTGAGTTATTCGTGGAAACGCAGGGGTCTGGTGGCATCGAACCCTTCACACCAGAACAGATTGCCAAAGCGGGCGCCATCATCATCGCAGCCGACGTCAATATTGCGGGGCGCGACCGGTTTGCGGGAATGCCACTCATTGAGTCCAGCGTGAAGCGCCCAATGAATAAGGGCGAGGGCGACAAGATGATTCAAGAAGCCATCGCAGCCTCCAAGGATCCCAACGCGAAGAGAGTGACGGCCGGAGGCGGGGGTGAATCTTCCTCTGCTGCGTCCGGAAGTGCTGCCTCGTGGCCCAAGCGCATCCAACAGGCACTCATGACGGGTGTTTCCTACATGATTCCGTTCGTCGCTGCGGGCGGCCTACTGATTGCTTTGGCATTCCTGTTCGGCGGATACAACGTCACCGACGTTGGCGACGTTGTCGTGCGCGAATACACGCTGTGGAACCTGCCTGACGTCGCGGCTCTTTCCGCTGAAGTCGGCACGGACCTGCTGGCAAAGAACGGTTTCCTCCTCTACATAGGTTCGGTTTTCCTGGTCCTTGGTCAAGCGGGCATGGGCTTCCTGGTCGCTGCTCTTTCTGGTTACATCGCATTTGGTGTTGCCGGCCGCCCAGGCATTGCACCGGGCTTTATCGGTGGCGCCATCTCAGTGTTTGTCGGCGCGGGCTTCATTGGCGGCCTCATCACGGGTATCCTTGCAGGTCTGGTCGCATACTGGTTCACCACGTTGAAGCCACCAAGATGGCTGGCCGGTCTTATGCCTGTGGTTATCATTCCGTTGCTGACTACAGCGATTGTCGGCGGCATCATGTTGATGCTACTGGGACGCCCACTTGAGTCCCTGATGGTTGGTCTAACAGACTGGCTGACCGGGATGTCTGAGGGGTCGGGCGCCATCTTGCTGGGTGTCATCTTGGGCCTCATGATGTGCTTCGACATGGGCGGACCCGTGAATAAGGCCGCCTACCTGTTCGCGACTACGGGGTTGGCTGCGCAAACCGATGCAGCATTCATGATCATGGCGGCCGTTATGGCCGGCGGTATGGTTCCCCCACTTGCGATGGCGCTGTCGACGGCGATTCGCCCGAAGCTCTACACGCCGGCGGAGCGGGAGAACGGTTTGACCGCTTGGCTGCTTGGCGCCGCATTCATTTCCGAGGGCGCTATTCCGTTTGCCGCCGCCGATCCTTTCCGCGTGATCCCATCCATCATGGCTGGTGGAGCCGTGACCGGAGCAGTCTCTATGGCGCTCGGCGTCGGGTCTAGGGCGCCACACGGTGGTATCTTCGTGTTCTTCGCGATTCAGCCGTTCTGGGGCTTCTTGCTGGCGATTGTCGCGGGAACCCTTGTGGCGGGATTCCTTGTTACGGGTCTGAAGCAGATGGCCCCCAAGAACAAGGAAGGTGTGGCCGTCTAATCAGGTTGACCGGGGCGGGGCGGTCTGTCGGGCTTCCGTTAGTCCGTCCCGTTTCGCGTGCCAATCGGCTACCTTGCTGGGAGAGGCAATGCTGCATTCAGAAAAAGCTGTAAACGGGTTCGGTGATAACCCCGACCTCGCTTGGAGACCCGCGCACCCTGCCTCTCATCCAGGACTGGCCACGGCGCAAAAATGGCTTGGCAACGTCTTCTTTGATACGCCACTGACGCGGAGCGTGACAGAGATTGTCTCCGCGGCTGCGATGGTTTACGGGTCAGTGTTTGCCACGGCTCGCTGGCACACCGATGGGGAATTAGCGATATGTACGGGGCTGCCACCTAAGGCATACCCCCGCGGTGGAATATGTGTGGGGCGCGTCTTTCTGACCGGTCCTCCGCCCTCGCCCCAAGTAATAAGGCATGAAAAACGTCACGTCCTGCAGTGGCGCCGCTACGGAATACTGATGCCGATCCTCTACGCTGCGTCTGGGCGGGAGGCGACCAAGAATTGGTTTGAGATCGATGCGGGACTGTCCGATGGGAACTACGTCTAGAGCAACATCTGCGCGCGACGTCGGCGTGACTTACGATCCGTGAGTTCTCCGCGCGGTCCGATGTGGTTCGTGCCGGATCTCACCGGGCTTGGGTGCGACAAGAACCACAGGGAGCAGGGGGTTTAGCGTCGCACTGGTAACATTGTTTCCGCCGTATAACGGCCACGGCTTGTCTGCCCGGGAGTTCCGGCCCCGACGCTCCGTGCAACGACTGGAAGGAAGGGAGTGCTAATGGCGCTTTCAAAGGAAGTAAAAGAAGAAATCATCAAGTCCTACGCGACCCACGAAGGTGACACTGGATCCCCTGAGGTTCAGGTTGCGCTACTTACGGAGCGGATCAAGGAACTGACCGAACACGCGAAGGAACACAAGCACGACCACAACTCTCGTCGTGGTCTGATGCTTATGGTTGGGCGCCGTCGTCACCTTCTCGATTACCTTGAGGGGATCGACGTGGAGCGCTACCGCAGCCTTGTCGAACGACTTGGTTTGCGTCGATAAGTGATTTCTCGGCCCGGTTCCAAAACGGAGTCGGGCCGAAGTAGTGCTTGGGTGCTGCGGAAAGCGCCGCAAGAGGCGGTCCGGGAGCACCCAGGCGCCAAGATACGTGCCCGTCCGACTTGATGGATTGGGCAGCATAAACAAATATGGAAATAGCCGGTCCCTATCGTTTGGGGCGGTTTTCGACAGTGGCTTACGGAGCGGGACGTTCCGTGGGCTTCGATCGAAGGCCGAGCGCGACGGGGCTGGCACAGACACATGGATAAGGAAAATATGTCTGAAGTAACCCTGTCTCCACGCAAAGTGGTGACGGCAGAAGCAATTATTGATAACGGCAGGTTCGGTAAGCGAACCGTCCGTTTTGAGACGGGCCGACTGGCCCTTCAGGCCGCGGGATCCGCGGTCGCCTACCTTGACGAAGAGACCGTGGTTCTCTCCGCCACCACGGCAGGCAAGCACCCCAGGGATCAGTTCGACTTCTTCCCGCTCACGGTTGACGTTGAGGAACGTCAGTACGCGATTGGGCGCATCCCCGGATCGTTCTTCCGCCGTGAAGGACGCCCGGGCACAGAAGCGATTCTTGCGTGCCGCCTGATTGACCGCCCACTGCGCCCCGGCTTCGTGAAGGGCCTACGCAATGAGGTTCAGGTTGTTGAAACTGTTTTGGCAGTGAACCCTGATGACGCATACGACGTTCTGGCAATCAACGCAGCGTCCATGTCGACTCAGATTGCGGGTCTCCCATTCTCCGGCCCCATTGCAGGCACGCGCCTTGCACTGATCGATGGCCAGTGGGTTGCGTTCCCTCGTTACTCTGAGCTGGAGCGCTCAGTGTTCAACATGGTTGTCTCCGGACGCATCGTTGAGAAGGAAGATGGCACGTCTGACGTTGCGATCATGATGGTTGAGGCCGGTGGCGGCGACAACCAGTGGGAGCTAATTGCTGCTGGCGCGCAGAAGCCAACCGAAGAGGTTGTGGCCGGTGGCCTTGAGGCTGCCAAGCCGTTCCTGCGTGCACTTTGCGAAGCCCAGGTGGAAATCGCAAACCAGGTCTCCAAGGAAACCCAGGAATTCCCACTGTTCTTCGACTACACCGACGAAGAGTTCCAGGCGGTGAAGGACGAGGTCGGAAATAGGCTGGCCGACGCCCTCCTGACCGAAGGCAAACTCGCGCGTCTTGATGCCGTTGAAGAGGTCAAGGAGAACGCGCTTGAGGCGCTTCTTGAGCGGTTCCCGGATTCGGAGAAGGCGCTCAAGGCTGCTTTCCGCTCCCTTGAAAAGGAAACCATCCGCAACCGCACCCTGCGTGACGGCGTGCGCATGGATGGACGCACCCCGACGGAGATCCGCTCACTGGGCGCCGAAGTTGAGGTCCTCCCACGTGTTCACGGCTCCGCTCTCTTTGAGCGCGGCGAAACCCAGATCCTGGGAGTAACGACGCTGGCCATGCTGCGCATGGAGCAGCAGCTGGATAACCTCAGCCCGGTGACGCACAAGCGCTACATGCACCAGTACAACTTCCCGCCCTTCTCCACTGGTGAGACCGGGCGTGTTGGGTCCCCGAAGCGCCGCGAAATCGGCCACGGTGACCTCGCAGAGCGCGCGTTGCGTCCGGTGCTGCCCTCACGTGAGGACTTCCCCTACGCAATCCGCCAGGTATCCGAAGCGCTGGGCTCTAATGGCTCAACGTCTATGGGATCCGTGTGTGCGTCGACCCTGTCGATGCTCCAGGCCGGCGTGCCTTTGCGCGCCCCTGTTGCGGGCATCGCGATGGGCCTGATGACGGGAGAGATCGACGGCGAATCGCGTGCGGTCACCCTCACGGACATCCTCGGCGCAGAAGACGGCTTCGGCGACATGGACTTCAAGGTCGCCGGCACCGCCGACTTCATTACTGCTCTGCAGCTGGACACCAAGCTGGACGGCATTGACTCTGAACTGCTCACATCCGCACTGGGACAGGCTCGCGACGCGCGCCTTGCGATCCTCGACGTCATGGGGCAGGCCATCGATCACCCGGACGAAATGGCGATGACCGCACCGCGTATCATCACCGTGAAGGTCCCGGTGGACAAGATCGGAGAGGTCATTGGCCCGAAGGGC
>CAYFOT010000001.1:39419-88306 GCA_964344825.1 uncultured Actinomyces sp. | reverse complement strand
CAAGATGATCAACCAGATCCAGGAAGAAACCGGTGCGGACCTCACCATTGAGGACGACGGCACCGTTTACATCGGCGCGTCTTCCGGCGAAGCTGCGGAAGCGGCACGGACCATGGTCAACCAGATCGCGAATCCGCAGATGCCTGAAGTTGGGGAACGCTTCGTGGGTACCGTCGTGAAGACGACGTCATTCGGCGCGTTCATCTCCCTGTCTCCGGGTAAGGACGGCCTGCTGCACATCTCCCAGATTCGCCGCCTCGTCGGTGGCAAGCGCGTGGAGAACGTGGAGGACGTCCTCCAGGTCGGCCAGAAGGTCGACGTGGAGCTCGCAGAAATCGACGATCGCGGAAAGCTTTCGCTGCACGCAGTCGTTGAGGGCGAAGAGGACGCACCGGCAGAGACGAAGCCGGCACGCCGTGAGGACAATGAGGATCGCCCTCGTCGTCCGCGCCAGCGTAACCGTCGCCGCCGCAGTGACGAGGGCGCGGGGCAGGAAGACTGACCCAGCCATTGGCGCTCGCCAGATTTGATTAGGTATCACCCCGGTCCTGCTCATAGCGGTGCCGGGGTGAACCGCATTTCATGACTTCCCCTGCTCCCGGTAATCTAATGGGGGCGTTGCAACGCCTCCCCCTCTAGAAAGTGGCTCCGTGTTCGCTTCCTCCACATTGCCTCAGTACGTTGACCCTGCGTCCCCGACACCCCTTCCGTTGGACACCTTCGGGACCACGTCCTCCATTGAGGACTCCGGTTTGGAGGTACGCCGCTCACTGCTACCGGGCGGAATCCGGTTGATCACGCAGGACATGCCGGGGGCGATGTCGACCTCCGTGGGCATGTGGTTTTCCGTTGGCTCGCGTGATGAGGGTCCGGGCGAGGGCGGGGTCAGCCATTTCTTAGAGCACCTGCTTTTCAAGGGAACGAAGAAACGAACCTCATTCCAGATCGCCGAAGCGTTCGACGGCGTCGGTGCCGACTCCAACGCGGCTACAACCAAAGAGTTCACCTACTATTGGTCTCACATGGTTGCGTCTGACCTCCCTGAGCTGCTTCCGGTCCTGGCGGACATGGTTGCAGACTCCGTCATTTCGGATGAGGACGTAGAGGTCGAACGCGGCGTGATCCTAGATGAGTTAGCCATGAGTGAGGATTCCCCAGCGGAGGTTGCAGCCGACGCGTTTTCCAGGGCGATTTACGGCAATTCCGACCTCGGACGTCCCATTGGTGGCACGTCACGTTCCGTTCAAGATCTGGATCCCCAAACGATTCGTGACCTGTACCGCCGTCGCTATTCAACGTCGGACCTGGTGGTTAGCGCAGCGGGAAAGGTCTCACATGAGGAACTGACCGACCGGTTGCTAGAGGCGCTTAGTTCTTCCGCGTGGGCTGACCTGTTGGAGGAGAACCCACGCTCCCAAAGACGCAACAACCGCGCCCACGACTTCTCCGGCGCCCTCGAACCGTTCGAAAAACGGCTTCTTATCCAGCGTGACATCGAACAGGCCCACACCGTTGTTGGCGGGCCATGGCTTCCAGCGCTTGACCCGGCGGCCACCGCCAGCGGAGTCACGCTCAGCCTGTTGGGCGGAGGAATGTCTTCCCGCCTATTCCAGGAGATCCGCGAAAAACGCGGACTCGCATATACGACATACGCGTTCGCCGGTGCATACTCCGGCGCTGGTCACTTCGGAATGTATGCGGGTTGTGCTCCGCGGAACCTAGAGGAAGTCCAGAAGGTCATGTGGGGTGAGGTGGAGAAACTGGCTGAGCATGGCCCCACCGACGCCGAACTGAAACGCACGAAGGGCCAGATGCGTGGGGCGGTTACCCTGGGACTGGAAGACACCGGGTCGCGGATGTCCAGGCTTGCCCGGGCGGAGATGGTTGGGGAACTCACCTCTGTGTCCGATGCGTTGGCCCGCGTCGAAGCGGTTGGCCCCCAAGACGTAAAAGAGATTGCCACCAGAATGGCCCAAGCCGAAAGATCTACAGCGATTGTGACCTCAAATGACTGATTCCCATGAACACCACCAGAATGGTTCCCAAGTTGCCGTGCGCGTTGCGACACCTGCCGACGTGGAGAGCATAGCCAGGATCCAGTCGGAGTCCATGGTGGAAACCCTCGTACACGTATCAGGTGAAGAGCACCGCGAACAAATGGTGCAGGCACTGGCGCCCGAACTGATCGCGCCCACATGGGAAAACACCATCGCCGAACCCCAGGGTGCTGGTCGCGGAGTCCTAGTTGCACGGGACGGGGATCAGATCGTGGGATTCACTGCGTTCGTGACACCCGAAACGCCAAGACACGCGGCGCAGATGACCATCTCGGATGACCTGCCGTTTGAGGTGCCTGCCAACAGTACGCAGATAGTTGCACTGGACGTTGCCCGTAACGCGCAGGGAGCGGGACACGGGTCGCGACTTTTGGCGGCCGTCGCCGATACGGTTGGGGAGCAGGGCTCTCCGGGCCTTCTTGTCTGGGTCGTAGGAGAAGACTCAGCGAAGGTGAGGTTCTTCCAGGAGGCAGGATTCCGCCCAGTTGGCGTGCGGCGCAGCCTGGATACCGGTGTTTCGCCGCTGGTTGAGCACCTCTGGTTTGCAGCACTCTAAACTCGCATGACTTACGAACCTACGCCTATGAGAAAATGGTATTCATGATGAACCTGTATGAGAACCTTCCGGAACCAGGACCCGCCCCAAAGAATGCGCTACGCGTAGTTCCCCTGGGTGGCCTTGGAGAGGTTGGGCGGAACATGACCGTACTTGAGACGAAAGGGAAGATCCTCCTCATCGACTGCGGCGTCTTGTTCCCCTCGGAGCACCAACCCGGCGTCGACCTGATCCTGCCCGACCTCGGTTATATTGCGGATCGTCTGGACGACATCGTCGCCCTCGTCCTCACACACGGACATGAGGATCACATCGGTGCCGTCCCATTCCTACTCAGAATGCGCGGGGACATTCCTATCTACGGGTCCAAACTGACGCTTGCGCTGGTTGAGGCGAAACTGAATGAGCACAGGCTAAGCACCAAGAACCTCCACGTCGTCAAAGAGGGCGAAACGATTGAACTGAAGCCGTTCAGCGTTGAGTTCATCGCAGTAAACCACTCCATCCCGGATGCTCTTGCCGTCTTCGTGCGGACCGCGGCGGGTACCGTTCTTGCGACCGGTGACTTCAAGATGGATCAGCTGCCGATTGACGGAAGGCTCACAGATCTGCGCGCCTTCGGGCGACTGGGTGAAGAAGGCGTCGATCTGTTCCTAGTGGATTCCACCAACGCGGAAGTTCCGGGCTTTGTCACGCCCGAAGTGGAAATCGCTCCCGCACTTGAAAAGGCGTTTGTCCAGACCCCTGGTGCAGTCATTGTTGCGTCATTCGCCTCTCACATTCACAGGGTCCAGCAGGTGCTCCAAGCGGCAGCCCTGAGTGGCCGTAAAGTCACGTTTGTGGGGCGCTCCATGGAACGTAATATGCGCATTGCCCAGGACTTGGGCTACCTAGATCCCGGCGAAGATGTCGTGGTGACGCTTGAGGAGCTCAACAACCTACCCAGACGCGAACGGGTCTACATGGTGACAGGCTCCCAGGGTGAACCGATGGCAGCACTTGGCCGGATCGCGAAAGGTGAGCATAGGCAGATAGAGGTCGGCCCTGGTGACACAGTCGTATTTGCCTCCAGCCTCATCCCCGGAAATGAGAGCTCTATTTACCGGGTGATCAATGAACTCACGGGTCTGGGCGCCAAGGTTGTTCATCAGGGCAACGCCAAGGTTCACGTGTCGGGCCACGCCTCCGCTGGTGAGCTCATTTACTGCTACAACATTCTGAAGCCAAAGAACGTGATGCCCGTACACGGGGAAATCCGGCACTTGGTCGCAAATGGGCAGTTAGCTGTGAAGACCGGTGTGGACCCTGAAAATGTGGTGCTCGCTGAGAGCGGTGCCGTGGTTGACCTGGTAGATGGTCATGCGGCCATTGTGGGTGGCGTGCCAAATGAGCTGGTATACGTGGACGGATCCTCAATTGGGGACCTGTCCGAAGATGAGCTCGCGGAACGCATGGTGCTGGGCTCAGAAGGCTTCGTGACCGTGTACGCGGTGGTAGACAAGGAATCCGGAATGGTGCTGTCCGACCCGGTGGTGCGCGCAGTCGGAATGGCAGAGGACGATTCAGTCTTTGAGGAAATCCAACCGGAGCTAACACGTGCGCTCAAGGAGGCGGCGGCTCCCGGCAACGTGTCCACACACAAGCTGCAGCAGACGTTGCGCAGAACCCTGGGCCGCTGGATCGCAAGGAAGTTGCGTCGACGTCCTGTGATCGTGCCGATGGTGGTGCAGCAGTGATCCTTCCCGGTGCTGCGGCCGATTTCTTGGCCGTGGCGTCTCGTACCAAAGCCGGCTGGAAAGCCCTGCACACCCCGCAGAAGCCAGTGCGCACCAAAGGGAAGTTCGTGACCACAGCTTCCGTCCAGTTGGCGGTCACACTGAAGGTACCGAAGGTGCCGGCGGATGGGGATCAGATACGTGCATCTAGCGCGGCGGCATCACCGGGCGGAGGGTATGTTGTGGCGGCTGCCGTGCGCGCCCAAGGAGTTGAGTCTCACCTGGTCTCCGCGCTGGGGACCGGACCGAACTCCCATTCCATTAGGCGCAACTTGGCTGAAGCCGGGATTGAGGCTCAAGAGTCCGCCTTAGTCGGTGACATTGGTGTGGCAGTGACCATGATCGAGGACGATGGGAAGACCGCAGTCGTGGTCGCGCCCGGCGTTGAGACAGAGCCCAGCCCGGCCATTCTGCACCGCGTGGAGATAACGACCGAAGACGTGGTCCATATAGCGGGGACGGACCTCATATCGCAGGCCGGAGCACGTGTCCTAGTTGACTGGGTCCTTTCGCTGCCAAAAGAGGCGACGGTCGTGCTTGCGGCCACTCCGGCAATTTCCCTAGTCGACTTAGACATCTTGCTCCAGTTGCTGAGACGGGTGGATATTCTCACGATGAACATTCGTGGGGCGGCTGTGTTGGGAAACATCTTGGCGGATGCCCCTGGCGTGGGGAACATCACTGCTGCCCTGCGGGGAGATGCGAAGATCGTGCGGCGCAAAGGAAAGTTGGGTTGCGTGGTCTCCAGCGGTGACATCGACATCGCGGAGATCCCCGCTTACACCGCGCAGGTAGTGGACACGTCCGGTGTCGGCGACACACACGTCGGTGTAATGTGTGCGGCGCTCCTCCAAGGGTTCCCGTTGGTGGAAGCGTGTAGAAGGGCCAATGCGGCGGCGGCTTTGGTTCTAAGCCACCCCACCAGTTTCCCGCTTCCTAGCGCGCAGCAGGTGGACCAGGTGGTCGAGGGCGTTTCTCCCAGCAGCGTCATCGCTGCCACGGCAGCGGTCGGCTAAGTAAGCGGCTGGATCGGTAAAGGGGATCGACGCTTCGTGGGGATAGCGGCGCGGCAGTTAGCGGCCGCACTGAAGACACGGTAACGTCAGCTTGTTATGGCTGTAAGCAAGAAATCCTCTGGAAAGACTGGTGGCACGACCGGCGGGCGACCTGCCCGTGGAACCGGCCGGATAGTCCGCGCCGACGACCCCGCTTCAGACCAGGAAGAACCCAAAGGACCTGGCTTCTTCAAATGGCTTGGGTCCGCGTTTGCGCAAACATGGAAGAGCGTGGATCCGCAGATGAAACGCGACGCGTTCGGATTCATACTGATAGCCGTCGCAGTGATTGTGGCGCTACGCGAATGGTTCGACGTCGCCGGATCTCTGGGGTCTTTCGTGCATCATGTGACCGCTGGGTCCGTGGGCGTCTTCGCAGTAATCGTGCCAGTAGCGCTGATCTATTGGGGGGTTTTGCTGTTCCGCCGGCCGCGTAGGCCGCAGCTGGTTCCATACCGTGTCGCCGGGTCCGCAGGTGTCATTGCCGCGCTCACCGGGATGGCGCAACTGTCGCGCGGTAACCCTCGGATAAGTAACTTCGAAGAGGTCGAAGCGGCCGGGGGCTTCTTCGGCTGGTTTTTCGCGTCAGCACTGGCCCGCTTGCTTTCACCGGTTGGTGCAGCGGTGGTCCTGTTTCTCCTCCTCCTTTATTCCATTCTTTTGGCAACCAAGACCCCGATTCGTGAGGTAGTGCCGCGCACCAGAGCATTCATTGAGAGCCTGAAGGCACGTTCGCGGAAGGCACCGACAGAAGACGATGAAATGATCGTCGAAGAGGTTCCGCTTGCGACCGATGGGGATGAGTGGCTGGAGGCAGAGCGCGCGGACCTGGCCTCACGCAAGAAGCCCTATGAACGCGCAGTTCATGTCCAAGAGCCAAGTGTTCCTGACAGACAAGATGTGCCGTCGCAGACGGCGGACGTTTTCGATAACGAAGAGTCGCAGCGCCTATCTGAACAGGCTACAGAGCGGATGCTCATGCCCACTGGTTCCACCGGGCCGACGCAGGTATTGCCGTCAGTCACCGACACACTGGTTGACGGCCTCGGTTCGGACGCCCCCGACGCAGAGGCATCAGCCATGGCCGCAGACCTGTCTGCTACGGGGCACGATCTTCTGGCTCCTGTGTCGGAGCAGACCTACAGGCTGCCTTCTCAGAGCCTCCTAAAGCGAGGAGCGCCGCACAAAGCACGCTCCGCCGTTAACGATCAAGTTATCGAAACCCTGCAGGGGGTTTTTGAGGAATTCAAAGTGGATGCCAGGGTCTCCGGGTTTTCCCGCGGTCCGACGGTGACCCGCTATGAGGTCTCTCTTGGCGCGGGCGTGAAAGTCGATCGCATCACCGCCCTCGCCGGAAACATTTCCTATGCCGTGGCCAGCGCAGACGTGCGTATTTTGGCGCCCATCCCGGGTAAGTCCGCGATCGGTATTGAGATCCCCAACGCGGACCGTGAGACAGTGGTTCTTGGGGACGTGCTGCGTTGCGGCCAAGCGCAGAAGAACCATCATCCGCTTCTGGTGGGTGTCGGCAAGGATGTCGAGGGCGGATATGTGGTCACAAACCTGGCTCGGACTCCGCACCTGCTCGTTGCGGGGCAGACAGGGTCGGGTAAGTCCTCATTCATTAACTCGATGCTTATGTCCGTGCTTATGCGTGCCACCCCGCAAGAGGTGAAGCTGATTCTCATTGATCCCAAACGCGTGGAACTCACGATTTATGAGGGTGTACCTCATCTGGTGACACCGATCATCACCAGTCCGAAGAAAGCTTCGGAGGCGTTGGAGTGGGTCGTTAGGGAGATGGATGCGCGTTACGACGACTTGGCGGAATACGGGTACAAGCACATAGACGATTTCAATGCCGCCATACGGGCGGGGGAGGTTTCGGTTCCTCCTGGCTCAAAGCGCAAGTTGAAGCCGTACCCATACCTGCTGGTCGTAGTGGATGAGTTAGCGGACTTGATGATGATCGCTCCGCGCGACGTGGAGGCGTCAGTCCAAAGGATCACCCAGCTGGCACGCGCCGCAGGTATCCACTTGGTTTTGGCTACGCAGCGTCCGTCGGTGGACGTGGTAACGGGCCTGATCAAAGCGAATATTCCTTCGCGCTTGGCGTTCGCGACCTCGGCGTTGGCTGACTCTCGCGTGATTCTGGATCAGCCTGGTGCTGAAAAGTTGATAGGGCAGGGCGATGCGCTTTACCTGCCTGCGGGAGCCGCTAAGCCGTTGCGCGTGCAAGGTGCTTGGGTAGATGAGGATGAAATCCATCGTGTCGTTCAGTTCGCGAAGGATCAAGAAGCCCCCAGCTATGATGAGACGGTGCTGGTGGCGGCCTCGACTAAGAAGGTTGCTGAGGACATCGGTGATGACCTCAACGATCTGTTGGCTGCGGCTGAGCTGGTCGTGAATACGCAACTGGGCTCCACGTCGATGCTTCAGCGCAAGCTCCGCGTTGGGTTTGCAAGGGCCGGCAGGTTGATGGACCTTCTTGAGTCCAGGGAGATCGTTGGGCCGTCCCAAGGACCGAAAGCGCGCGAAGTTTTGGTTGCTCCAGAGGAGCTGCCAGCGGTCTTGGCGCTACTTCGCGGCGATGCCGACCAGCTCCACACGTCCTCGGATGAGACAGCGGACAACGCAGCGGATGGTGCAGCAGGTAGTCGGGACGAGGGCGAAGAGGATGAGTACGAGGGCGTTTTGTCGGAGCCGGTCCAACAGCACGGTCGGTGGAGGGACCACGATGAGGTAAGTGGTACTTCACAGATGTTTATGGAACCCGATTCTGAGGACGCCATGACGCGGCCCGTCTATGTCCAGCCGGGATACTGAGAACTGTCTTACTATGAATGATCGGGCAGTACACAGCGCCCACGCGAAGAGGAGACCGAGAGATGTCTGAAGCCGCGGATAAGAAGGCTCAACCACAAGCTGTTTCGTCGTGGAACATTCCCAACGCACTAACGGTCCTCAGACTGCTGTTGGTGCCGGTGTTTCTGTGGCTGCTTCTGACGGATACGACGGGGAGCCGCTGGTGGGCCGCAGCGGTGTTTGTGGTGGCGTCCTACACAGACCACCTGGACGGGGCTATCGCGCGCAAGTACAACATCATTACGAACTTTGGGAAGCTGGCTGACCCGCTGGCAGACAAGTTCCTGACTCTGGGTGCGTTTGTTGCATTGTCTGCTCTTGGGTACCTGAGCTGGTGGTTCACAGCGATCGTTGCGGTCAGGGAAATCGGGATCACGGTCCTGAGGGAGGTGCTGAGGCGAAGGGGGACGGTTGTGGCCGCGTCGTCCGGCGGGAAACTCAAAACCGTTCTGCAGATTCTGCTGATTTTCACGCTGGTTGTTCCCTGGCAGACGTTCCTTGGAGAACCGTTCTTGCAGGTGCTTGGCATATTCATCCTGATCGTGGAATTCGTGGTCTTGGTGATCACCGTGTGGTCAGGTGCGCAGTATGTGATGGTCGCAGTGAAGGCTATGCAGAGTCAGGCTGTGGGCCGCTGAGATGCTGTGACTAAGGTAACGCAGAAAATCTGGTCGTTGGTGCGTTATACCTTTCATGAACACAAATACACAGCTGCGTCGTCCACCTGCCGGGCCAGGCAGGGCGCGCAATGAAGTCGCACGCCCGGGCACAAACCGCGGACAGCAGCGGCATCAGCCGCTTGCGGCGCGGTACGCTGGTGGAATGTTGAACACTCCGCCTCCCAGGCCCGCGTTGCTGCGCAGTGAGCTTGGGGATGTTCTGCGCTCATTGCGAACTCTTCAAGGGCGCACCCTTCGGGAGGTTTCTTCCCAGGCTCAGGTGTCATTGGGGTACCTGAGTGAGGTGGAGAGGGGACAGAAGGAAGCGTCCTCAGAGCTCCTCGAATCCATATGCTCCGCTCTTGGCGTACCACTGTGGTTCGTCCTCCGTGAAGTTTCAGATCGGATGATGGCCGTGGACTCCACGACGGTCCCGGATACGATTCCCGATGACCTGCTAAGCACGTCGCTCGCAGGACAAAGGTGAAACTGTCTGAATTTTGGAACGCCCTAGATCGGGTCTACGGACCGGTTCTAGGGCGTTCGCTTGCCCACGATCTGTATTTGCCCGCTTTGCGGGGGACGGCAGAGGAAGCATTGGAGCGTGGGGATAAAGCCGAACGGGTGTGGGAGTGCTTGGTGACGGAGACCGGTCACGGCGAAGAGGCGCGGTGGGTGCACAGGCGCCCCACATCTAGGGGATGATCGCGTCCGCGTGTCGATTTTTGGTCGAACGGATGTTCGAGTAGTGTTGTTCACAGGCAACAGGAGAAGCGCAAATCCACAGCGGATCACATGGCTGTCTCATTATGTCGGTGGCCGGGCATATGGTTGCTGTTCGGGCTCGGAGAGGGCTTGGAACTAACTGGTCAGATCGAAAACCAGCCGGAGAGGCTGTAGGGAAGGAAGCAGTTATGGCGCGTGCGGCATCAACTAAGACCACTGTGAAGCCGGGTGGAGACCGTGAAAAGGCCTTGGATTTGGCGTTGAGCCAGATAGACAGGCAGTTCGGCAAGGGCTCTGTAATGAGGCTGGGTGACGACAGTAGGCCCCCCGTTAAAGTTATTCCCACCGGGTCTTTGGCTTTGGATGTGGCGTTAGGTATTGGCGGTCTGCCGCGCGGGCGCGTGGTAGAGATTTATGGCCCGGAGTCTTCCGGCAAGACCACGGTGGCGCTCCACGCTGTTGCCAGCGCACAACGCGCCGGCGGAAACGCTGCGTTCATCGATGCGGAGCATGCACTGGATCCTGTCTATGCGCGTGCGCTTGGTGTGGATACAGATAACCTTTTGGTTTCCCAGCCTGACACGGGAGAGCAGGCATTGGAGATCACGGACATGCTTATCCGTTCCGGTGGTATAGATATCATCGTCATCGACTCTGTTGCGGCACTGGTGCCGAAGGCAGAGATTGAGGGTGAGATGGGCGACTCGCATGTTGGCCTGCAGGCACGCCTAATGTCTCAGGCGCTGCGAAAGATAACAGGGGCTCTTTCAGCTACGGGTACAACCGCCATCTTCATCAATCAGCTCCGTGAAAAGATCGGTGTTTTCTTTGGCTCCCCAGAGACCACAACGGGCGGAAAAGCGCTGAAGTTCTACTCCTCTGTGCGCATCGACGTGCGGCGGATTGAAACGCTGAAAGAGGCGGGGGCGCCTGTCGGAAACCGCACGCGCGCGAAGATTGTGAAGAACAAGATGGCGCCCCCGTTCAAGCAGGCAGAATTCGACATCATCTACGGTAAGGGTGTTTCCCGTGAAGGCTCCATAATCGATATGGGCGTCGAAGCCGGGATCGTGCGGAAGTCCGGTTCGTGGTTCACGTATGACAAGGACCAACTGGGGCAGGGTAAGGAGAACGTGCGGCAGTTCCTTGTGGACAACCCGGATCTTGCGGATGAAATTGAGGCCAAGATTTTGGCTGAATTAGGTATTGGCGAACCCGTTGCTGAAGCCGAAGCGGCGGTTGCTGAAGCCGATATGGGGTAGGTAACCCCATGCCTGCATTCAAAAGCGGTGGGATGTCGGACGCGCCCGTGATCGGAGCGGGTGGTTCTGAGCGGTCCCGTAAGCGTAGTGGATCGGCTGACAAGGCCCCAAAAGGATCGGCGCTGGATGCTGCCCTTCGTATCTTAGGGGTCCGCGATCATTCGGTTATGGAGATGGAGAAGAAGCTCCAAGCCAGGGGCTTCGAAGAGGCTGAAATCGCCACCACAATAGAGCGCTTGGTTGACTACAAATACTTGGACGACCAAAAGTTCGCGTCCTTGGTGGCACGTTCCCGCACGGGGCTGGGCAGGCGCGGCCTGGCTCATGAAATGCAGAAGAGAGGGATCGCCCCCGAAACGTGGCGCCCCATCGTGGAAGCGATGGATGATGAGGAGGAACTATCACGCGCCTTAGAGGCGGCCCGCAAACACACTTCGCCCTCGAAGATAGCCTCCTTGGACCGCGACGTTTGGCAGCGCAGGTTGAGTGGGTTTCTGGCGCGTCGGGGCTTTTCTTCCCATGTAGTGCGCTCCGTGTGCTCAACACTGGAAGAAGAGGCGTTGACGGAAGGAGACCATGACTTGTCGTCAGTAATTTCTTCCCCTTCAGAAGGGCGTGGCGGGATCGGGCGGACGCAGTGGTAGTGAGCCAAGCGGACCTTGCCCGCGATGTTGTCCGCGTACTCACTGAGCGCAACGTGACGGTAGCGGTGGCGGAGTCACTGACCGGAGGGGAGCTGTGCTCCAGGATTGTTGACGTCCCGGGGGCCAGCGTAGTTCTACGCGGGGCAGTCGTGGCTTATGCCACGGAATTGAAGCAGACGATTCTGGGTGTGGACGGTGCGCTTCTATCCAATGGTGGCCCCGTCCAGGGGGAGGTCGCTCAACAGATGGCCACCGGCGTGGCGCGGCTCTGCGGATCAGACTACGGTTTGGCGACCACGGGTGTCGCAGGGCCGGGTGACAGCCCCGATGGGCCGGCTGGCCTTGTGTATGTTGCGGTGGCTGGGCCGCACCCCGGTCAGGATCCTGTGGTGGTGGAACTGAGGCTCAGGGGGACGCGGCCTGAAGTGCGTGCCGGTGCGGTGCACGCCGCCCTCGACCTAGCACTGTCAGTATTGTTGGCCTCCGGCGACGTAGATTGACCCGAAAGATGCCTCAGATAGGCCAATGGCGGTGAGGGAGCGCCGCTGCAATGTTGGTTGAAATTACCGCTCGTACTAGGCTGGTTCGACGATGGAAAAGATTACTGATTCAAACGCTGTTCCCGCCCGGACATACATGATCCGTACCTTGGGCTGCCAGATGAACCAACACGACTCTGAGAGGCTTGCGGGCCTTCTTGAGGCAGTAGGGATGGTTCCTGTTGACACTGTCCCTGAGGCAGCTGCCCGCGCAACCGACGCGGGTGACGGCGGAGCGGACGTGGTGGTGCTCAACACCTGCTCGGTGCGTGAGAATGCCGCGAACCGCCTGTTTGGCAATCTGGGGCAGCTGGCGGCCGTAAAGCGTGAGCGGCCGGGCATGCAGATAGCCGTCGGTGGTTGCCTCGCTCAACAAATGAGAGACGGAATCGTACAGCGCGCGCCGTGGGTTGACGCTGTTTTCGGCACTCACAACCTAGACGTCTTGCCTGCGCTTCTGCGAAGGGCAGAGCATAATCAGGAAGCGGCTATTGAGATAGAGGAGTCCCTCAAAGTATTTCCATCCACGCTGCCTTCGGTCAGGGAGTCGGTGTATGCCGCATGGGTGTCCATCTCCGTGGGGTGCAACAACACCTGTACGTTCTGTATCGTCCCGCGTCTGCGTGGCCGGGAACAGGATCGGCAACCCCATGAAGTCTTAGAGGAAGTCGAAGCCGTCGTTTCCCAGGGAGTCATTGAAGTAACCCTTCTGGGGCAGAACGTGAACTCCTACGGCGCGTCATTCCGCGATCGGGGAGCATTTGCGAAGTTGCTCCGTGAGGCAGGTAAGACGCCGGGCCTTGAACGCCTGCGGTTCACCTCCCCGCATCCGGCGGCATTCACCGACGACGTTATCGCTGCCATGGCTGAAACCGAAACAGTGATGCCCAGCCTCCACATGCCGCTCCAATCGGGGTCGGATAAGGTGCTCAAAGAGATGCGCAGGTCTTATCGCAGCGCTCGGTTCAGCCGGATACTGTCAGATGTTCGCAGTGCCATCCCGAACGCGGCAATCACCACGGACATCATCGTTGGGTTCCCAGGCGAAACAGATGATGACTTCCAGAGGACCCTTGACGTGGTGGAAGAGTCCCGTTTTGCTTCAGCGTTCACCTTCCAATATTCGCCGCGACCTGGCACCCCTGCTGCTGCGCGTGAAGACGTTGTGCCCGCCCCGGTGGTCGCGGAACGTTACGCACGCCTGATCGACCTGCAGAACCGCATCTCCACTGAAGAGAATGTTCGTTTGGTCGGCAGCGACGTGGAGGTCTTAGTCGCTGAGGGTGAGGGACGCAAAGACGGCTTCACCCATCGTTTGTCAGGGCGTGCCCGCGACGGCCGCCTGGTGCACTTCGCAGTCCCGCCAGGCGGGGAAGTCCCGCGCCCTGGGGACGTCGTGGATGCTCGCATCACCTATGGCGCTCCGCACCACCTTTTGGCCGACTCGGCACTCAGTGAGACGCCTAAGTTCGCGGTTCGTAGGACGCGTGCGGGAGATGCCTGGGAGGAACGGCAAAAGGGGCTTGAGCCCGATAGTTCTGCGGTCCCATTGGGAATCCCCCTTTTGCGGCGGGGCTGAAGACATCGTCATGATTATTGCCGTTGTTGGGCCCACTGCTACCGGGAAAAGCGAACTCGCCCTCGACATCGCGGATGCCCTTGGTGGGCCCGCGTCTTGTGAAGTGATCGGCGCCGACGCGATGGCGCTTTACAGGGGCATGGACATTGGAACAGCGAAAACGCCCCTGAGCGAACGCCGGGGGCTTGTCCACCATCAGATAGACGTCCTCGACGTGACAGAGGATGCCTCAGTTGCGGCATATCAGCGGGAGTCTCGCAAGGACGCCCTCGACATCATGTCCCGTGGGAAGATACCGATCGTGGTTGGCGGCTCCGGCCTTTATCTTCGCGCGATGCTTGATGAGCTGGAGTTCCCCCAGACGGACCAGGGGATCCGCACTGGCTTGGAAGAGAAGCTGGAAGCGCTTGGGTCTCGCGCCATGCACGGCAGACTTGCCGACCTAGACCCCGCGTCTGCGGAGCGCATTGACCCGGCCAACGGGCGACGCATTGTTCGCGCACTTGAAGTTATTGCCATCACGGGGCGCCCCTACTCCGCGACACTGCCCACGTATACCTATCACTTGGACACTGTTCAGGTTGGACTTCGCGCAGATGGCGCGACCATGGAAGCACGGATTCGGGCGCGCACGGCCGCGATGTTCAGGGACGGCATGATGGAGGAAATTGCTGCACTTGACCATGCGGGCATTCGCCTTGGGAGGACGGCGCGAAGGGCCACGGGCTATCAGGAGGCCTTGGACGCCCTCGACGGCGTGATCTCCGTGGAGGAGGCCGCTCAGGCGACCGCTCAGGCGACGTCGCGACTGGCGCGAAAGCAGATGAAGTGGTTCAAGCGGGACCCGCGGATCACCTGGTTTGAGTCGGGCAGTGAGAATCTTGCGGATGCAGCGCTTGGGGTCATCTCAGGCGCGTTGGACGTCTAGGATGCGGTAGCCCTTTCGCGAAGCTGCCTTTTGTGCGGTGAAGCCTTGGTCGTTCAACCAACGTGCCAAAGAGTCGGCGCCGAGGTTCCGGTTTACAACCAAGTAGGCGTGACCGTCGGGCGCCAGGAGAGCCAGCCACTGGGTCAGCATCGTGTGAAGAGCTTTCTTTCCGATGCGGATCGGTGGGTTTGACCAAATGACATCGAAGGTGATTCCTTTCTCCTGTGCTTCACGTAGCGCCGCGTCTGCCTGCATCACAACGACGTTGCTGAGGTCTTGCGCGCGGCAGTTTAGCCGCGTGAGCGCCAGTGCGCGCTCATTCACATCGACCGCCCACACCGTTGCCTGCGGCGCCTCCAATGCCATGGTGACCGCCATTGGCCCCCAACCACACCCCATATCCAGGAATGTGCCGACTTCAGGCAGCGGTGGTGCCTTTGCCAACAGTTGCGCCGTACCCAGGTCCAAAGACGAGGCTGAAAATACCTTGTTTGAAGTTTTCAGGGTCGTCTTCCGACCGCGCGCAGCCACCGTCACGTCATGTAGCGTGTCCGCCTCTGGGGAGTCGGCGGTGTTGGCGGAAAAGTAGTGTTCGCTCATGTCCCCAGTTTATGGGGTGCTCCGGCACTGATGCGCGAGACCGTGGGTGTACTAGCATCGGGTTTGGTAGTCCCGAGGAGGCCCACATGACCGCGACCCACGATGAACAGCCAGATCTTGCCAGGGCGGAGGCTATTGCTGCCAGGGTTCTTGCGCGCGGTGCCGTAGGGGATGAGCGGGGCGAGGGCGGCAAGGGTGCGAAAAAGTCCCCCCTGTTGGATGTCAGTGACCTGGGCTTTACAGGGTCGGACCACCAGGAATGGCGCGAACGATCCGCGACCGGTAGGGCCGGTCACATGGCCGCTTCGACGGAGCTTCTTGACATTCAGGAAGTTGAGTACCGGCAAGTCCGACTGGAGCACGTTGTCATAGTTGGCCTGCGCACCACGGGGGGCCCGGACGCGGAGTATTCTCTCCAGGAACTTGCAGCCCTCAGCCAGACAGCAGGTGCGAAAGTTATGGCTGCCATGCTGCAAAGGCGTGATCGTCCTGATCCGGCAACTTATCTGGGGCGGGGTAAAGCCAAGGAGCTCCGCGAAGTGGTAGAGGAGACGGGTGCGGATACCGTTGTCGTCGATGGTGACCTAGCGCCATCGCAACGGCGTGCGCTGGAGGACGTGGTTGGCGTGAAGGTCGTGGACAGGACCGCCGTGATCTTGGATATTTTTGCTCAGCATGCCAAGTCCCGCGAAGGAAAGGCGCAGGTGGAACTGGCTCAACTGGAATACTTACTGCCGCGTTTGCGCGGTTGGGGTGAGTCGATGTCCCGCCAGGCTGGTGGCCGTGTCGCGGGTGGTGAGGGCATTGGATCACGCGGGCCGGGTGAGACAAAGATTGAGTTGGACAGGCGCCGCATCCGGACCCGTATGGCGAAGTTGCGCCAGCAGATTAAGAAGATGGAACCGGGGCGTGCAACGCGCAGGCAGTCCAGGCGCAGGGGCGAAGTCCCGTCGGTCGCGATAGCGGGCTACACCAACGCGGGGAAGTCGACGCTGCTCAACGCATTGACCGGATCTCAAAGTCTGGCGGCAGACGCGTTGTTCGCGACGCTGGATCCAACGGTCCGACGTGTGGAGACCGCTGACGGACGCGCGTACACGATCACGGACACCGTGGGCTTCGTTAGGAAGTTGCCAACCCAGTTGGTGGAGGCGTTCCGTTCGACGCTGGAGGAGATTGGCGAGGCCGATTTGGTGCTTCACGTAGTCGATGCTGCCCACGCGGATCCGGAGGCGCAGGTAGAGGCCGTGCGAACGGTCCTGCAGGGGATCAGCGGATACGAGGGCGCTAGGGAGCAGATTGTCCTCAACAAGATCGACGCAGCACCTTTGGCGACGAGGGCGCGGTTGCGTGCGCTCTTCCCCGACGCAATTGAGGTGTCAGCACAGACGGGGGAGGGGATTGACCAACTCCAGGAGGTCATCGCGACTAGGCTTCCTCGTCCGCAAGTTGAGGTGGACTACCTGATTCCGTTCAAGCACGCGGGGCTCTTGAGTCGAGCTCACGAGGTTGGTGAGGTACTGAGCCAGACGTGGACCGATCAAGGTGCTGTTCTAAAAGCTAGGGTTCCTGGTGACCTGGCGGCACGTCTTGCAGAGGTGGCCATCACGCAGTAGTGTCGTCCTCTCCCAAGAATCGTCTGAGGCGATCAACAATCTTTGAGTGTGGGCTACTAGACTTGAAGGCGGGCTGGAGCCGCTGGTCGGTGAAGCGCTCCAGGCGTGTCAACAGTGATTAACGAGGATCACCGCGTCAACCGTAAGGAGAAGAAATGGTTGAGAAGACTCCGGCACCAAAGTCCATGGGACGTCCCTCTAAACTAACCGTCGTGGGTGCAGGCGCTGTGGGAACAGCCGTTGCATATTCTGCGGCGATCTCAGGTGTAGCGCGTTCGGTTGCGTTATACGACATCAACGGGCCGAAAGTACGGGCTGACGCGCTGGACATCGCTCACGGTATCCAGTTCACCCCAACGGGAACTGTTGAGGGATCTGATGACATCAATATCCTCAAGGGTTCGGACATCATCGTTGTGACGGCAGGGGCCAAGCAGAACCCTGGTCAGTCACGTTTGGACTTGGCCAAGTCGACCGTGGGGCTGATGAAGAAAATCGTTCCGGACATGCTTTCCGTTGCTCCGGATGCGATCTACTTGTTTGTCACCAATCCAGTTGACGTGGTCACCTATGTTGCATTGAAGATCTCCGGTTTGCCGCGAAACCAACTGTTTGGCTCAGGAACGGTGCTGGACACGTCGCGCTTCCGCTACCTGATCTCACAGGAGACGGGTATTTCCTCGAAGTCGATTCACGCGTTGATCGCGGGTGAGCATGGGGACTCTGAGGTTGCGCTGTGGTCTTCTGCTGAGATCGGAAACGTGCCAGTACACGACTGGGGTTACACCCTTACCGGTAAGCCATTTGATGATGCGCTGAAGGACCGAATTGCATCGGATGTTGTCAACTCCGCCTACCAAATCATTGAGGGCAAGGGTGCGACGAACTTCGCCATTGGCTTGGCCTCTACGGCTATTGCCTCATCTGTTTTGCGTGATGAGCACAGGGTGATGACGATTTCCAGCTTGATGGAGGACTGGGCGGGCATTAGTGACGTCTGCATGGCAGCGCCGACCGTCGTGACGCGCAATGGCGCGGGTCGGATCCTGGTTCCGCCAATGTCTGGTCGTGAGTTTGCGGGCCTCCAGAAGTCCGCAGAGCAGATCAAGGCGGTGGCTAAGTCTTTGGGATTCTGATGCTTTGAAGCCGCCCACTCATTTTCGTTACACCGCTTTTTGCCTGTAGCGGAGAGGGTGCGGAGTAGAATGTGCGGATGGGACCTCGTTTACGCGGGGTCCCATTTGCTGTATACGAAGGCGGTCTCCAGAACTCCAAGCCACCTATCTTTGCGCGACCATGTCGCGCGGAGGCCCCGCGTCACGTCGCACACCTTCTGCCTGCATGCTTGACGTGCCGTTGTGAGGTCCTGTGACCCCTCAGAGCGTCACAGAGACCGGATAACCGTGACCACACGCCCCAGGATTGTCGCTTGGTCACCGGGGATCGGTGCATAGTTGTCGTTGCGCGGCAGAAGCCAGACGTGTCCGTCAGTCCGGGAGAAGACCTTAACTGTCGCCTCTCCCTCTATGAGAGCGGCCACGATGGTTCCGTTGTCGGCGGTCTGCTGCGACCGGACGACCACGAAGTCCCCATCGCATATTGCTGCATCAATCATGGAGTCACCACTTACCTCAAGGACGAAGAGGTTGCCGGTGCCGGTTATGCGCGTGGGAAGGGCGAATACGTCTTCAACGTGCTGTTCCGCAGTTATTGGGGTTCCAGCAGCGATCCTGCCCACGAGCGGTGCAGAGACAGACTCCCCTTCGGCAAGGGAGACGGGAACCGCATAGCTTGTGTTGTCCGTCTTCCGCGTGGCGTTCTCTGAGCGGAGTTCGATGGAGCGCGGCCTTCGGGGGTCACGCAGAAGCACGCCCGCCTCTTCCAAAGCGTCCAAATGGTGCTTGACCGTCGAAACGGAGCTAAGTCCGACTGCCGCCGCTATTTCGCGCATGGATGGTGGGAAACCGCGTGCCTCCACGGAAGCGCGCACGACGTCCAATATTTGCTGCTGCCGCTTGCTAAGTGGCTTCGAGTTCTCCATGGTTCCTCCCTCTCTAGATACAGTCTACGACACTTTGTTGCATAAATGAAACGTTTGTTCGAGCAAGTCTCTATTGTGTCGGACCGCCTTGGTATCGTACAGTTGTTCTACGTACAATCGTTCGACGAACGGGCGTTCTAGCGCGGCTTATCGGACAGATGGCGACTGGCCACAAAGGGAAGAGGTGTTGGGGATGAGTGCGGTTACGGTTACGGCAGGAGCCCGGGCAGTCAATGCGGAGCGCGCCGCATCGGTGTCTTCGGTAGAAAGAGCCGCCATGGACACTGCCTTATTGCAACGTCGCCAGACGAATCACGCCGCGCCTGCGGGGACCGTTGTTTCCATTGATGAGGCGCGCGCTAGGTTGCGCGGACGGAGTGACCTTGATTCTTCCATTGCGCGGCATCCAGCGTCGGCACGCAGCCGCTCGCATGGATGGGCTGCTAGCCAAGAAGCAGGGGAGAGGGTCGGTCGCGGGGCGACACTTCCGGGCGCTCCCGTGCAGAACGTCGCGTTGGCAGGCGCAACGTCGGACGTCGCCAGGCCTCCCGCCGCCGTGCATTCTGCAACGACGCCGTTGGTTTCGCTGCTCTCACTGAGCAACGTCTTGAAGTCCCTTGTCGCTGTCGCTCTCACACTTATCCTGTTTGCTTCTGCACTGGGGGTGGGACTGATGCTTCGACCCGCTCCTTTTTCTGGGCAGACATTGGTACATTCGGTTTCTTCGGGTGAATCCGTGTGGGGCCTTGCGTCGTCGCTGGGATTATCCCGTCCGCTGGAATCCGTCGTGGAGGACATTTACGCGCTGAATGCGCTGTCAGATGCCACGCTTCAGCCCGGTCAGCAGATCATCCTTCCCGCGGAGTGACGCCATGCGGGGTGCGGTGCGGAGCACTTTGGCGCATTTCAGTGCGGTTGAGACAGGGCCATCGGCAGTGGACCACCTGCCAAAGGGGACACACGGGTTGACCCCGATGTTGCACTTGGGCGGACCCGGCTCTACGGTTTGTGTACTGGCTTCTGATTCAGAGTCAAGAGACCAAGCTTGGAAGAGGATTGCCGTGCACTGTCCTTTTTGTAAGAACGATGACACGCGCGTGGTAGATACACGTGTGACGGACGACGGCGCGACAATCCGCAGGCGCAGGGAATGCGGAGAATGTCGCCGTCGATTCACCACCCTTGAGACCTCTTCGTTCGCAGTCGAAAAGCGCTCAGGAGTCGTGGAGCCCTTCTCAAGGGACAAAGTGACTGCGGGCGTTAGGAAGGCATGCCAAGGTAGGCCCGTGTCCGAACACGACCTTGCAGTATTGGCTCAGCAAGTGGAAGAGTGCCTGCGGGTCACCGGACAGGCTGCAGTTTCCGCGGATGAGGTCGGGAAAGCGGTCCTGCCCTTCTTGCGCGACCTAGACGAAGTTGCATACCTGAGGTTTGCTTCCGTCTACTCTTCGTTCCAGTCACTGGAGGACTTTGAGCGCGCGATTGAAGACTTACGCACGCAGTGAGCAGAGCGCTTTGCCCGCTGGGTAGCGCCGCAGCGTGCGGTCGACTACCCGTTCGCTAGGTCGGTGCTGTCTCCATCATCCGCCTGTGCATCGACGGCTTCTTCTGCGGCTACATCGGCCTTCGCATCTGGCTTGCCTAGCAGGTTCGCGGCTTTGGCGCTTGCACCGGATGCAGCTGTCGACAGCGACTCCTTCACGGCTTCTCTGGCGGCTCCCACGTGGTCGGCCGCCTCCGTCGTAGCTTGAGCCAAGGATTCTTTGACGGCCACCCTTGCCTGACCCACCTGATCTGCCAATCCTGAAACAGAGGATGCAAGGGTGGGAAAGCGACCCTCAAACCCACTCTGAAGCTCGGCCAGCTGCTGCTGAACGGAACGTCGCAGCACCTTCCCAAGCTGGGATTTTGGAAGTTCTTGGACCACAACGATTTGTCGAGGAAGCGCGTAGTGGGCAAGGGATTTTTCAGCCCACTCCCGAACATCTGCCAGCGTCACCGATGCGCCAGCCTCCAGCACCAGCGCTGCCACAACTTCCTCCCCCTTGTTTCCACCTGGCATCCCGACGACCGCAACGTCCTTCACCTGTGGCATGAGGCGCACGGCGTCTTCAACCTGGCTTGGGTACACGTTGAAACCACCCGAAATGATGAGCTCCTTGCGGCGGTCCTCCATGTAGATGAACCCGTCGCGCACCTGGACCAAGTCTCCGGTGTGCAGCCACCCATCCCTCAGCACCTGTGCTGTCTCTTCGGGATCATCAAGATAACCTTGGAAAACCTGCGGTCCGCGGGCCAACAGCTCCCCAACCTCACCGATCGCGACGTCAACGGAAGTGTCCTCCGGATCCACTATCCGAACCTCCGTGGACGGGAACGGTAGCCCCAGCGCTCCTGGGCGCCGGTCCTTCGACAGAGGCGACCCAAGGATTATTGGGGAAGCCTCCGTCATCCCGTATCCCTCCACAAGGTGCCCGCCTGTGGCCTGTTCCCACCTGTCAGACAGCTCCTGAGACAGCGGCATCGCGCCGGAGAGCGTGAAGCGGATGGACGTAAGGTTCACATTCATGTGGGGAGCGTCTGCCAGTAAACGGTCAAAAATGGGGGGCACACCGAGGAAGAACGTACACGGAAGACGTTTCTGGGACAGGAGCACCTGTGCGGTGTCGAACTTCGGGAACAACGCAATGGTGGCTCCCAGCCGAATGCCTGCCAGCAGGGCAATAGTGAACCCGAACGCGTGGAAGAAAGGCAACACCGCGTAGAACGTCTCCGCACCCGCCGCTAAAGGAGGCACCCACGCAACGGACTGGAACACGTTGGACGCCAAGTTCTTGTGCGTCAAAACCGCTGCTTTCGGTGTCCCAGTTGTCCCGCTGGTATGCAGAAGCACAGCTGGTGCGCTTGCCTGCACAGTTGCGTCCCCACCGAACGCCGGCGCGCTTCGAACGGCACGGTCCCAAGACTGAACGTGATCGGGAGTCTTGGCACCAAGCAGACGCTTCTTCTCTTTCACCGACTTTATCGGCAGGTGCAATAGCAGCCTGGTTGCCCGTGGCAGCGAATCGGCCAGGTTGACACCGAATATCTTGACGCTACGGTCCAAGAACCCCAGTTTCTCAACCACGTTCTCCCAGGTGATTACGACCTTCGCCTTGTGGCGGTCGAACTCACTCTTCAACTCCGCTTCGGGAGCCAGCGGGTTGTGCTCTACAGAGACCGCACCAAGCAACGCAGTTGCGAACACCGCAATCACGTGTGCGGGACAATTCGGCATGATCAGGGCAACATTGTCGCCCTTTTTCACTCCCGCCTCCTGCAGCACGGTAGCGCCCTGACGAACCAGCTTTGCCAACTGTTCGTACGTGGTCTGCTCACTGAGGAAATCCAGTGCCACACGCTTCGGATAGTTGTACGCGGCATCGAACAGGAAATCACTGATCAGCGTTTCACCCGAGTCCGTAAAATACGCCACGCCCGGTGCATAGTCTTTGCGTAGGGTCTCTGTCAGGTTCACGATTGCCTCCAGGTCACGACGTCGCTAGATGTTAAGAGAGATTACCCGACCCAGGCAGCGCTTCGGACGCGATCCCACCCTAACGGACCGGGAAGTAGCGCATCCGTATCGACGCAGGTGAAGAGGTGATCCTTGCCAACGCGCTTTCCGGCAGTGGTGACCCAAGGTCCGTTATCGCGTACCCGATGGAACCTGAGGTTGCTAGGCTTTGGGCTTCCACATTCGCACCCACTCCGGCGAACACCTTATTCAGCCGCGCCATGACGCCCGGAGTGTTGTGGTGAGCAAAGCACAAGCGGAATGAGTTCGGAGACGAAATCGGAAGGCTTAGGTTCGGCAAGTTCACGCTCAGAGTCGTCGAACCGCGCGTCAGGTAGCCTTGGATCTTCTCCGCCACGAACTGTGCGATGTCATGTTGCGCTTCTAGGGTTGACCCGCCAATGTGTGGCGTCAAAATCACGTTGTCCATGCCGGAAAGTTCGGAGCTGAACGGGTCCCCATTCGCCTTGGGTTCCTCAGGGAAAACGTCAACGGCGGCGCCACGCAGGTGACCGGACTCCAACGCTTCCCTCAGGGCATCAACGTTCACAACGAAACCGCGCGAAAGGTTGACCAGCACTGCACCGGGCTTCATCATCTGAAGCTCCCGTTCCCCGATTAGGTCAACATTGGACCGGTCCCCGTCAACGTGGATCGACACGATGTCGGCCTGACGCAGCACCTCCTCCATGGATCGAGCAGCCACAGCGTTACCGAGCGCCAGTCTCTCAGCCGTATCGTAAAATACGACGCGCAGCCCCAGTGACTCCGCCAGCACCGAAAGCTGGGTGCCGATGTTGCCGTAACCGATGATTCCCAGCGTACGGCCCCGTACCTCATGCGCGTGGTCTGCGGACTTGTCCCACACGCCCTTATGCATGCGGCTGTTCTTCACGGTCAGGCGCCTAGTCAGCGCGATGATCTCACCTATCGCCAGTTCCACCACCGAACGCGTGTTGGCGTAGGGCGCGTTGAATACGGCAATCCCACGCTCTGCAGCGTATTCCGTCGCAATCTGGTTGGTTCCAATGCAGAATGCGCCTATCACCTGCAGGTCCGGCGCATGCGCCAGAACCTTCCGCGTCACTTCCGTCTTGGAACGAATGCCCAGCACGGACACCCCTTCCAATGCCCGGATGAGCTCATCTTCATCCAGGCTCCCCGGAATCGAGGTAACGTCAAGTCCAAAATCCGTCAGCATTTCGGCACCGATAGGGTGCGCGTTCTCCAGAAGCAGTGCTTTCATCACTCCATGATTGTCCCTCAACGACCACTTTGCCGTCCGCCAGTTTCGCTTGGTGGCGTAAAGAGACGCTCTTCACTCTCCGGTACGAGGGCGAGTTCCCGCCAGTGCATCCAACCACGGCTTCGGCAGGCCCCCACCACGCACTGAGTGGAGCCGCCGCGTACACCTAGTCATCGCGACGAACAAGTCTCCGGGCCCATCCTCTAGGATTTCCGTCGGCTCGACGACAATCGCGGTGTCAAATTCTAGGCCTTTCGCTCCGGCGACACTCAGGATGCTGACGCGCGAGTCAAGTGCGCTGGTGCCGTGGAGGTCCGCGTCCCACGCCCTCGCCCTCGCCCCAGAAACAAGCACTCCCACGCGCCCCTGGTCCTTCCCAACTTCCGCGTCCAAAGTCGCTTCCTCCTGGGCGATAACGTCGCGCGCCGCCTCCCATAGAGGGTCTTCTTCACGCGCGGTTGGGAGCGAGGGCGTCGCGGTCATGGTGTCCGCCAGCGCGTCTTCCACCTCCCGCGCAGAGGTTAGCGGATACAGAGGCGCTTCGCCCAGGTCGGCAAGCACCTCCTGGGCCAAGTTGGTTACCGTGGCCGGCGTGCGGTACGACACCGTGAGGACGAACTCCTCACTTAGGCCGCGGCTGGCTGGCCCCAACGCTCTAGCCCACGACTTGGGACGCACGTGCCCGCGCGCCTGATCCAGGTCGCCGACCACCGTGAATGAGCGTGCGGGGCAGCGGCGCAACAGAACGTGCCACGCCATGGGGGACAGATCCTGGGCCTCATCAACGACGATGTGCCCGTACGTCCACGTCCGATCCGCCAGCGCACGTTCCGCAAGCGGCGTCCATTCCTTTTGGCCGCGAGCACGCTCCGCCAACAGCTCCGCCGACACGATCCCGCCGCCTAGGTTCTGCCCCTCCATCGCCGCGCGGACACGCTCCAACTCTTCTTTCTCAGCCGCCGCTTGGTTCTGTCGCTCTTGGCGGGCCAAGACCTCCGACATGCCAAGCAGTTCCTCCGCCTCATCCAAAAGGGGAACGTCAGAGACCGTGAACGGCGCCTTGACGTCGCGGCGCACTAGCATTCGATCCCTTGCGCTAAGTCCCCGGCTAACACGCGCCAGGACCTCAGGTTTAGCGAATAGTCGGCGCAGCAGCGTTTCCGCGCTGGTTGGCATCCAGCAGAGGTTGATTTCCCTGCGGACGTCACGGTTTGAGCGAACCGACTCCCGCCACCAGTCCATGCTTTCCGGGTCCGTGTCGGAGCCGGCTAACTGTTTTGCCAAAAGATCCACAAGGTCGAGGGCGAAACCCGTGCGTGCCACGTTATGGGGTTTCCCGCTGCGTCGCGCCTTGGCGCGTGCATGCGCCACATCGTCCCGGGTGAGCACGGCCGTTTTCGCGTCGATATAGAAAGTCTTGGTCTCAGAGGGAAGCCTCTGCAGATCCCTCACAGCGGCGCGGATCGTGTCGATCCATGCTAGTTTGCCCTTCGCCGCAGCCACTTCTTCCGTGTCCGTTGCTTCGGCATGTACACCCGGCAACAAGTCACCAAGTGGTAGCGAAACGACACCGGTTTCACCGAGGGATGGCAACACCTGCTCTATATACCGCAAGAAGATCCGGGACGGACCGACTATGAGGACACCGGAGCGCTCCAGCGTCTCCCTGTGCGTATAGAGAAGGTATGCGGCGCGGTGCAGGGCCACGGCTGTTTTGCCCGTGCCGGGGCCGCCCTGAACTACGACGATCCCGCGGTCTTCAGAGCGGATGATGGCATCCTGCTCCGCTTGGATCGTTGCGACAATGTCGTTCATGCGTCCACCGCGAGCCGTTGCCAGCGCCGACATGAGCGCGCCCTCACCCTGGAAGGACATCCCGGCATCCCCGGCGGCTTGAACGTCCAAAACATCGTCCTCGACCCCACGGACTTTGCGGCCCACCGTCGAGATGTGACGTCGCCTCACAACGCCCGAGGGCGTCAGCGCCGTCGCCTGGTAGAAAGGCCGAGCAGCGGGGGCGCGCCAGTCAATCAATAGGCGCCCGCCAGCATTATCGGGCAGTCCTGCGCGACCGATGTAATGCGTTTGATCGTTATTCATGTCGATGCGGCCGAAGACCAGACGGTCCTCAATCTGCTCCAGCCTCATCGCCTGATCACCGAAATGGGCAGCTTGGGCGTCTCTCTCCGTGCGCGCTTGCGGCGAGCCCCAAGCACCTTGGGCCTCAATTTCACGCTGCGACGCACGGTACTCCCGCCGCAAGTGCTCTAAGACTTCATAGGCACGGTCCACGAACCGTTGTTCCTGGGCCAAATCCTCATCTCTGGTCAAGATGGGTGAGTCCTGGTCATCCACGAGCGCTCCCTGCATGCCGAAAAACATCAAGTAACTATTATTCCCTAACCGGGGGCTGCGCGTGGGAAACCTGCTGGACCGTCCTCGTTCTCCTAGTGGCGCAATCTTTGTTGAGATCCTCACCGAAGACGCTGGCGGGGACTACGGTGGGGGGAGAAGTAAAGAGGGGGTTGGGACGATGAAACCGGAAGAACTGTATGACGATGGCCCTGCGAAGGGCGCGAAAGCCCCGATCCTGATCACGCACTTTGAGGGAGCGATGGACGCTGGCTCGGCGGGTACCCTTGCTGTGATCCAGTTGTTGCACACGCTTTCCACCCAGCGTGTTGCGACGTTCGACACGGACCAACTCCTGGACTACCGCGCGCACCGGCCGGTTATGGAGGTGGATGAGTGGGTGACGACGGACGTAGTGACGCCCGAAATCGCCCTCGACCTGATCCACGACGATGCGGGCACGCCCATCCTGATTCTGCACGGACCGGAGCCAGACTGGCGCTGGAACACGTTCCGTGACGCGGTGGGGCAGCTTGCGGAAGATGCGGGCGTGGAAGTCGTGTTCTCTTTCCATGGGCTTCCCGCTGCCGTTCCCCATACGCGGCCAGCGACGGTGCATCTGCAGAGTACGGACAGGGATTTGATTCCCAGTCAGCCACTAATGGGTGGGCAGGCGCGTTTCCCCGCGCCGCTGTCTTCTTTCCTGCAGCATCATCTTCGTAAGGGTGGCATCACCGGGGTTACGTTACTTACGACAGTTCCTTATTACTTGGCGGATTCCACGTTCCCGCGTGCGTCCTCGGCGATTTTGCGCCGTATGGCCGATATGGCGGATCTTCAGTTGCCCATCGGGGACCTGGAGCGTGGGGCTGATGAGGATGCGAACCAGGTGGAGAAGCTGCTGACCGGCAACCCCGACCTGCAGCGCACCGTTTCCGCGTTGGAGCAGCATTTTGACTCGATTGCCGTGGCCGCTGCGGAGGGCGTGCGTATCGACGGTCGTGGGGAAACCCAGCAGGACCTTGAGGGCGCTGAGGACAAGGCGGATGCTGACTGGGAGGCGCTGATGGACGTCGCCATGACGAACGAGGGCGATTTTCCGGAAGCGGAGCAGTTTGAGAACGCGTCCGCGGATTCCATGGCCGACGTGATTGGCGACGCGATTGAGAGCTACTTGAAGACGCGGTCCAAGCAGAAGAAGAGTAGTGATCGTATCCGTGAGGATGCTCGGCGCGATTACCCAACTGACGGGGACAGGTCGGGAGAGTCTTCTGCGCGGCCGGCGCCTCGCCATCGCGCGCCGTCTCCTTGGGAAAAAGAACGGGACTCTGAGGAATCGGAGGACGGCGAAGAGTAGGTCAGTTCTTCAGTGGCTGGGTCCCACCCAGCCACTTGTGGATCTCCTCCGGGTGGTACACCCGCGCGGGCAGTGGGAGCCTACGGACCTCACGTTCCACCGCATCCCAGTCGGGTGTCGGCCCAGTCCATGCGGCGGCGATTAGGTTGCCGGGGCGTTGGCCCTTCCACACCTTAGGATCTGTGACGACCACGACTTGGTCGAATACTGAGAGAATCGTGGCGACTTCTTCTTTTGTCGGTGTCGTGCGGTCGCGGCCGATGTTCGCGAAATACGCGCCAGGGTCGGTCAGGCGGGATGCAACGAGCTCCGTCCAACTCTGCGTGCGCAGGTGACGTGGCGTTTGGGTGCCTAGGAAGGCGTCGCGAATGATCAAGTCGTACCGTGCCACCGACCCCTCTAGGACCTCCCTCGCGTCTCCGACGCGGAGTTTTAGTCGAGGACGCCTTTTCAAAGATGCGGCTTCACTTACCTTCTGGGCCAGCACCTCATCTACCTCCACTGCGACCTGCGACATTTTGGGGTACGTTGCCTGCCATGCAAGAGGGAGCGCACATGCGCCTGCCCCCGCGTGGTAGGCGCGGGGGTGCGGGTTGTCCCAGTTTTCAATTGTCAGATGGGTGAGGAGATCGATGTGCTGGAGGTATTCGAACTCAATAACTTCTGGCCGCTCAAGGTCGACCACCGACTGGTCGAGGCCGCCGGCCATCACCCGTACCAACGACCCGGTCTGCTGAAAATGCGCGCCTAGGGGAGTGACGCTGAGCGGCGCGGATCCGCGGTTCTTCGAGTTCCTCACGCCCCTCACCATACCGTGGGCGGATGAAGTGGGTGCGCCCTCGTGCGCAAGGGCGCGGAGCCCGTCACGATCGGTGTCCCCATGATCGTGCGGATTCGCCCTCGCCCGCGATGACTCCAAGGGGCTGGTGTCGGACAAGAGCGGTACCGTTGATGTGGGGGTGAGAATGTCTGTGGTGCAGCGTGGGGGCGCCCGGCCCAGTTGGGGCTGGGACGACAGTGGCACGCCGATCTTGCATGTCGACATGGACAGCTTCTTCGCTTCCGTGGAGGTCGTGGAGGACCCACGGCTTGCTGGGCACCCGGTAATAGTCGGTGGCACGGGAAGTCGTGGAGTTGTTACCGCGGCAACGTATGAGGCGCGCGAATACGGTGTCCGCGCAGGGATCCCAATCGGGCGGGCGCGCACCCTGTGTCCGCAAGGCGTGTTTTTGCCCGGCCGGATTGACTTATATAGGCGGTACTCCCGCGCGGTGATGGCCATCCTCTCTCAATTCTCCCCGGATTTTGAGCCGATAAGTGTTGATGAAGCATTCATTGACGTATCGGGCGCGCGTCGCAGGTTGGGTCCACCCGTGCAGATCGCACACGCGATAAGGGAGCGAATCCGCGCGGAATTGGGCCTTCCTGCGTCGGTTGGGATTGCCGCGGTCAAGAGCGTTGCGAAAATCGCCTCGGCGCATGCAAAGCCTGATGGTGTGCTGCTGATTCCAGCGGATCGGACGGTCGAATTTCTTCGCGGACTACCGATAGGCGCGTTGTGGGGCGTGGGGCAGCGCACTGAGGAAAACCTGAAGATGCGCGGAATAGAAACTGTAGGAGAGTTGGCGAATACGCCAGTAGCGGACTTAATCCGCTGGTTGGGTGACGCGCAGGCCACTCACCTGCATGATCTTGCGTGGGGCAGAGACGACAGACCCGTGGCCCCAGCACGGAAAGAGAAGTCCATTTCCACGGAGCGGACGTTCCCCGTGGATGTCACAGACAGGGATGAAATGCGCGCTTTCATATTGGAGGCGGGGCACGATTGCGCGCGGAGGTTAAGGAAGGCCGATCTGTTGGCTTGGACGGTAACAATAAAGTTACGGGACCGCTCTTTTGTGACCATTACGCGATCCAAGACGCTGCTGGCTCCCACGGATGTCGGAAGGGAAGTCGCTGCGCAAGCGACCCGCCTCTTTGATGCTCAGAGCATGCCAAGAGGCGGAGTGAGATTGGCGGGGGTCGGCGTATCGGGGCTGGTGAACGCCGATTCGGGGGTTCCAGTGCTGCTGGATGACGACCCGCGACCCAGGGCCACGGAGATAGTAATGGACCAGGCACGACAGAAATTTGGCGCTGCTGCGTTGGGGCCAGCGGCACTACTGGCTCGCAAAACACAACGCTCGGGGAATGCCAAAGAGTGACGTGCGGCGCGGGGCACCCCGAAAGCCGGATAGACTAGGTGCAGAATCGCGTGCCGAAAGATAAGGGGGTGTGAAGTGGCTCTGTCTGAGTATGAGAAGCGCGTGCTGGCTGAAATGGAACAGCACCTGCGCCAACAGGATCCTGAGCTGGCTGACACGATGGCCTCCTCACTTCCAGAACCGGTAGTTGAAGAGAAGCCGGCGGCATCCAAGCCACTGTCCCCGCGGAAGATCGCCTTGGGCTCCATACTGGCCGCGGTTGGTTTGACGGTCCTCTTGGTCGGGGTGGGAATGTCCTCCACCATTTTGACCATCGTTCTTGGCGCCACTGGTTTTGCAATGATGGTCGGCGGTGTCCTCTACGCGCTATCGCCCTCGTCCGCAGATGAAGGCAAGAAGGGGACCGCGGGCACCACGCAGTCTCCTGCTCCCAAGCCATCCCAGTCGTCACGTCGTGAGCGGGAAGCAAAAAGGCGCGAACGGTGGGAGAACCGCGGGTCTAACTGACGCCGTTGTGCCCAACTACCATCCCGTGGTTGACAGAGTCTTCGGTCGATGTTTGCTGGCCGACGCCGATTGAGTGCCTGTCTCTGGTTCCTACCAGCCCTGGGCAACCCGTCAGCGGGCGCCCCTGCACGTCCCAAGCGCAGCCTGACCCGACTTTGGTCATCTTGGTGGCCCGGTGCGGTTTCGCCACATCTATCGATAATCTGGGCGTGGCGGGGCACGGGGCGGCTAACTGTCGCGCGCCGGCGCAAGCACCGGCCACTAGACCCTAGGCATCGTCCGGGTTCCCCATCAAGCCGTGGGGATCTTGCTCTTGATGTCTTCATGCTGATGACGTTTCGCATTGCCGGGGGATCAACACGTTTTGGTGGGATCCGCGCACCTTGTGTAAATGCACATCGCGCATCCAAACTACGTGACCGGCGCGCAAGGAGCTCTGCCCGTACCCAGAAAAGGCCAGTGCTGAGCCTTCCGTGCCCAAAGAGGCCCACTCGACCCCCGTGTAACAACCAGCCAAGCAAGCGATGGGCCACTTGCTCGACTCCGGTATGCGCGTTCGAGGGCGAACGGAAGCAAGACTCAAGCGGAACCGGCGGACTATTGGGCCGCGAGACAACCTTTGAGTCGGTCGTTTGACTGCTTTTCATACAGGTAGCCCGCGGGGTGGTGACGGAGGGGCCTAGCCGTCCGCGTTGTTCATCACATCGACGCTTCCCATGGTCGACGCGCCGGGCAGCCGATGGAGCATTCCGGGTGGGAAAACCACAAATTTGCATGAGATAGGGGGAAAGTGGAGTGAAATGGAGTAAAGTGGGGTCACTGAGAGGGGGTGAGGCATGTTTCTGGGCACATATGAACCGAGACTGGACGACAAGGGACGCCTCATCCTGCCGGCTCGGTTCCGGGAACAACTCTCCGAAGGTCTGGTCATCACACAGGGCCAAGACCGATGCTTGTACATCTACACCGAAAAAGAGTTTGAAGAGCGGCTAAACGCCATAGTCAACTCCGGTGCGGGTGGGCGCCAAGTGCGCGACTTCGTCCGCATGTTTACCGCCAACGCATCCGACATGGTCCCCGACAAACAGGGCCGAATCACAATCAACTCCAAGCTGCGTGAATACGCCGGGCTGGACCGTGATGTAGCGGTAATCGGCGCAGCAACACGCGTAGAGGTTTGGGACAAAGAATCCTGGGAGCGCTACAGCGCGGCCAACGTGGAGTCATATTCACAGACTGCAGAGGAGGTAATCCCAGGCGTGTTCTAACCGTGTGAGCGCGGGGCGCCAGTTCTGGCCTCACTTCCCCGATGCCAGAGCAGCGCCCAGCGCTCACCCGGGAATGATCAGCAGACCGCAGGTCCAATGGACGAACCGGCGGTGAATAGACAGGGTAGTCACCCCGAAAGGGGAGACACAGGGTCGTCACCCCGAATGGGATGGCGCAGGGAAGCAGAGACGACGCGGAGAGCGCGCTAAGCGCGATCTATGAAAATGGGAGGAGGCGCCACTAATGGACGCATCGCCGGCAGACGCACAGATGCGCAACGCATCTTCAGATGGCTCAACCACCACGCCCGCGCCGTCGCACACGCCCGTGCTCTTGAACCGCTGCCTCGGCTTGCTGGCCCCCGCTTTTGACGTGAGCGAACCACTAATGGTGGACGCCACCGTTGGTCTTGGTGGACACACCGAAGGTGCGCTCCAACGGTTCCCCGCACTGACTGTCGTGGGTATCGACCGTGACCCACGCGCCCTCGCCCTCGCCACCAAACGACTGGCCCCCTTCGGCTCACGTTTCATCCCCTTCCTAGGGACGTATGACCAGATTGGTGAGGCACTCGATGGTGCGAAAGCCAATGGAATCCTGATGGACCTGGGCGTCTCCTCGATGCAGTTGGATGAGGATGAGCGCGGCTTTTCGTATTCGCGAAACGCACCCCTGGACATGCGTATGAATCCGGACGAGGGCGTGTCGGCGGCGGAGTATTTGGCGACCGTAGACCGCGGCGAACTAATCCGCGTGCTGCGTGCGTACGGGGATGAGAAATTCGCGCCGCGCATCGCAGACCTTGTACTTCGTACACGCGACGTGGAGCCCATCACAACCACCGGAGCACTGGCGGACATTGTCCGTTCAGCGATCCCAGCCCCAGCACGCAGGACCGGCGGCAACCCGGCTAAACGGACCTTCCAGGCAATACGCGTCGCAGTGAACGACGAACTGGCCATCTTGGAACGTGCGCTGCCCGCCGCCCTCGACAGCCTAGCGGTGGGCGGGCGGCTGGTCGTTGAGTCCTACCAGTCCCTAGAAGACCGGATCGTGAAAAATACATTCGCGGCAGCGATAAACCCTGAGATTCCGCCGGGACTGCCCGTGACAGCCAATGAAATCGACGCGCTTCGGCTGCTCCGCCCGCTCACCCGAGGAGCTGAAAGAGCCGATGAGCGTGAACAAAAGATGAACCCGCGCTCAGCCCCCGTGCGCTTGCGCGCTGTTGAGTTGAGAGCCCCCTGGAGGAATAATGTCCGCTAGCCTACAAGCCGCCACCGCGCTCCGCAGTCAGCCGTCGCGTTTTGAGGAAGCGGAACAGGAAACCAGAATACATGTCGTTCCCGGACAGAAAAACGTGTTGCGCAGGAAGGCATGGCCCTTTGTCATCCTCGCGGTTATCATCGTCGTGTTGGCTGTCGCCGTCCCAATGGTGATCAATACCCAGATGGCGCAGCGCGCATATGAGATTCGTGATCAACAGATCGCGCTTGCGGAACTTAAGGCTGAAGGGGACGCGCTGGAGGCACAGCTCTTAGTGGTGGAATCTCCCGCCAATCTTGAAGATAAAGCGCAGGCGCTTGGGTTGGTCCCCGCAGGACACATGGGTGCCATTTCCCTCACGGAACGGACAGTGGTTGGGGGTGTCGCGGCAGAATGAAACCAGGCACATCCACCCGTAGGGTCCGCATAATCATGGCTGTCACGGTGGCTGCGCTCATGGTGTCCGCTGTACAGCTTTTCATGATCCAGATCGTTCGTGGGGATGAGTTAGCGGATCAGGGGAGAATGGTCCGGACTTCTGCCAGCGCGGTTCAGGCCCCGCGCGGAAAGATTGTCGACGCCGACGGAGCGGTATTGGTGGAGTCGAGGGCGACGTACCACATCGCCGTCAATCAGAAAAACATCTTGGAGTATAGGCACGTCGACGACAGTGGCAACCTGGTTGGCAGAGGCCCCGCGGAAGCAGCTGCCTTACTGGCGCCGCTACTGGGCGTCGATGAGGCGGAGCTGGGCGGGAAGATGCTGGGCGACCAGACCTACGTGTATCTGGCGAAGGACGTGGACGCCTCCACCTACCGGCAGATCCGCAAGCTTGGCATTTACGGGATCGAATGGGAGCCCTCATTCAAGCGTAACTACCCGGCGGGCTCCCTTGCCGCGACGGTACTGGGAAGTATCGACATTGACGGTAACGGAAACGCTGGCGTTGAACTCACATACAACGACGCCCTAACAGGGACTCCTGGTGAAGAGTCCTATGAGATTGGCCCGACGGGTGCCGTGATCCCAGGGGCAAAAGTGGTCTCAAAGGAAGCCGTGGCCGGAGAGACCGTGAACCTTACGATTCACTCTGACTTGCAACACGCCGTTGAGAACGCTGTCAATGAGGCCGTTGAATATCACGTCGCCGAATGGGGTGCCGCAGTCGTCATGACTGTCGATTCCTTTGAGATCCTTGCCTTAGCCGACTCTGGAAACCAGTCGCCGTCTGCGGGACCCCAGGCATCCCGCGCGCTTCAGATGGTGTATGAGCCCGGCTCGGTCGGGAAAATCCTCACGTTTACAAGTGCGCTTGACAAGGGTGTCATTGACCCTGAGACGGAGTACTTGGTAGCGGACAGCTACACCACGACGAACGGCCAGGTTTTTACCGACATTAATCCACATGAGCCCGTGTATCGCACGGCGACCGGCATCCTGGCCAACTCTTTGAACACTGGAACTGTCATTGTGGGCGAACAGGTTCCCGCGGAGGAACGGTACGCCATGATGAAGCGATTCGGCCTGGGACAGATGACAGGCGTCCAGTTACCAGGGGAATCAGCTGGCATCATGTCGTCGCCTGATCAATGGGATGGTAGGACCTTCTACACGACGATGTTCGGCCAAGGGTACGCAGTCAATGCGGTCCAGGCGGCCACAATCGCCGCGACGCTCGGTAACGGTGGCGTTCGGCTTGAGCCGACGATCGTTTCCGGGACAACCGCGGAAAACGGAGAGTTCACGGAGGTAGATAGGCCCGCTCCGGTCGAGGTCGTTCGGCCGGAAGTTGCCGCTACCGTCGTCAAGATGCTGGAGTCGGTTACTGCGCCGAAGGGCACGGGCGTGCTGGCGGCAGTGGACGGGTATCGGCTGGCAGCCAAGACAGGTACGGCAGAGATAGGCGACGGGGGCACCATCGCTAACATGGTGGCGCTTTTCCCCGCGGACGACCCGCAAATAGCGATCTCCGTAGTGCTGTACCGTCCCACCTACCTTCACCTAGCGGGTGAATCCGCGGCGCCGCTGGTGCAGCAAATTGCCTCGGACACGATCAGGGCGCTGGACATCCCTCCCGCCAGTGAGCCCGCAACCTTGTTTGCCACTAGCTTCCACGAAGCCGACCCCCAAGATAACCAGGAGTAGACCTGGCGGCGTACGATCGGTAAACCGGAAAGCCGGTTTTGACGAAAGATGTAGGTAGGAGACACGATGTTCCGTAGCCCCCAATGGATCGCGTCTGCGCTTGGTGCGGAGCTGGTGCATGATGCGCTTGCCGCCGTGGAGCCCTTTGATGTTGCGAACTGTCAGACGGACTCGCGTAACTGCACGGCTGGCTCCATCTACTTCGCTCGGATCGGAGAAGAGGCGGATGGGCACAATTATGCCCAGGCAGCGGTGGACAATGGAGCCTCCGCCCTCGTCGTCCAACGGGTCCTTGGCGACCTGTCCGTTCCACAGTTCCTCGTGGATGACACCACGTACGCGCTGGGACGCCTCGCTAAAACGCACTTGGAGGACCTTCGTCAAGACGGTCGCCTTCAGGTCGCCGGAATAACCGGCTCCGCGGGGAAGACCACCACGAAAGACCTCCTAGCCCAAGTGTTAGGAGCCAGTGGCCCCACGGTTGCTCCAGTGCTCTCCTTTAATAACGAGGTCGGATGTCCCCTCACCGTCCTGAAGGCTGATGAAACTACCCGTTACCTCGTCCTTGAAATGGGGGCGTCTGGGCGTGGCCACATCGCCTATCTGACGGAGATTGCACCCCTGGATGCCGCTGTGGAACTCATGGTTGGGCGCGCACACCTTGGTGGCTTCGGCTCCGTAGAGGTGCTGGCCGCGTCCAAGCAGGAGCTCCTGGAGGGGCTGGTGCGCGGTGGCACTGCGATCCTTAACGCGGATGACCCCTTGGTGATGCGCATGTCTGAGTACGTTGACGGACCCGTTCTTACCTTTTCTGCGGCCGGTCTGGAAGACGTGACGGTCAGGGCATCTCACGTCCGTGTCGAGGACGATGGGTGTCCCAGTTTCGTCCTCGAAACTCCCGATTTCCGTGGTCGAGTTCGACTGCAGATCGCGGGTGCACACCAGGTCTCGAATGCGTTGGCTGCTGTCGCATGCAACTACGCACTGGGCCTAGGCACAATCAAGGCGGCGCGTGTTTTGGAAGCAAGCGGGGCCGTGTCTCCCCACCGGATGGCGCTTCATAGGGACGTGGCCGTGGATGTGGCGCAGGGAGCCGCAGGAGAGGGGGCGGCGCAGGTATTCGTGAGCGTCCTCGATGACTCCTACAACGCTAACCCCGACTCCATGGGCGCTGCGTTCCGTGCGACGAAGACAATGGCGGATGGGCGCATAGTCATGGTTTTGGGTCAGATGCTGGAGTTGGGGGAGGAAAGTCACCAGATCCACGTTGAGGTTGGCCGCCAGGCTGCGGAGGCCTCGCCAGCCGTCGTTATTGCGGTGGGGGAGGGTGCGGCAGGTCTGATTAGCGGCGCTGCGGAGGGAACTCAGACCCTACATGCGCACGACGCGGAAGAAGCGTTGGCGCTTCTCACATCGGTCCTGGAAACGGGAGATTTCGTATTGTTGAAGGGGTCCTACGGTTCAGGCGTATGGAGCCTTGGCGATGCGCTGGTCGGAACAGCGTAAGATCGACCTGATGGATTCAGTCGCTACAGTTCAGGAGGCCACGGAATGATCGGCGTCATCGTCGCGTTTGCGGTTGCATTCATCTTTAGCTTGTTTGTCACGCCGCTTCTGATCAAGTTTCTGATCAAGCAGGAATACGGACAGTTCATACGCCAAGACGGACCAACAGCTCATTTCACCAAGCGCGGGACGCCTACCATGGGCGGCATAGTCTTCATCATCGCTGTGATCATCGCAGTTCTGGCCGGGTTTGGGATCAACGGAGGGCTCCCGACGTACTCCGTCTGGCTGCTTATTTTCCTGTTCTTTGGGCTGGGACTAATCGGGTTTCTGGATGACTTCATCAAGATCAGAAAACACAGAAGCCTAGGCTTAAACCCCATTGGGAAGATCATTGGCCAGGTGGCGATTGCCACCGTGTTTAGCATTCTGCTCCTCACTCGGCCGAACGGCTCCGGCCGCACTCCGGGCTCCATGGAGATCCCGGTGGTACGCGGCGCAACCATCAACTTGGCCTTCGCAGGAGTCGCGGTGGGCGCGGTCCTGTTTGTCTTGTGGATCAACTTCCTTGTGGCGGCATGGTCTAATGCCGTGAACCTGACCGATGGTCTGGACGGACTTGCTACAGGTTCGTCGATTGCCGTGTTTTCCGCCTACGTGGTGATTTCTTTCTGGCAGTACAGCCAGGCATGCTCCAGGCACACTGGTGGGATGAACGTGTGCTATGAGACTCGTGATCCCTTAGGGCTCGCGATATTCTCTGCGGCAGTTGTCGGCGCACTGATTGGCTTCCTGTGGTGGAACGCTTCACCGGCCCAGATATTCATGGGGGACACGGGATCTCTGGCGCTTGGTGGGGCCTTCGCGGGGCTCTCCATCATGTCTCACACTGAGTTGGTTGCGGTTGTAATCGGCGGTCTTTTCGTTGCGGTTGTCATGTCCGATGTGATCCAGATTGCGGTGTTCAAGAAGACGGGTAAACGGGTCTTCCGCATGGCTCCGCTTCACCACCACTTCGAACTGAAGGGGTGGAAGGAAGTAACAATCGTGACGCGCTTCTGGATCGTGTCCGCACTCTTCGCAGCCACCGGCATCGGTCTTTTCTACTTGGAATGGGTTGCTGGGATTCGATGACATCTGGGCTAGCGGGCGTAATCGGGCTGGGCGTATCGGGTAAAGCAGCTGCGCAGTTACTTCATGAACACGGATACGCGGTAGTGGCGTTTGATCAGAAAACCACGGAGGCGCCGTCCGAACTGGCGTCCTTTGCCACGCTGGTTTCGGTGGCTGATGCCGACGCTTTGGGTCGCGACATCGCCGCATCGGGTGTCGACTTTGCGGTGGCGTCACCAGGCATACCACTGTCGTCCCCTCTCATTAAAACGCCCACCGAAGCCGGCGTCGAAGTCATCGGGGAAGTAGAAGCTGCGTGGAGGTTCCGAAAAGACCAGGATGCGCCTTGGTTGGCCGTGACCGGCACCAACGGCAAAACCACCACGGTCGGCATGACTGACGCGATTTTGCGTCAGGCGGGTTGGGACTCCATCGCAACGGGCAACATCGGCTACCCAATCACAAAGTCGGTACGTGAGGGCCACGCTGCGCTGGTCGTTGAGCTTTCCTCATTCCAGCTGGCCACCATCACTACGTTACGTCCCTGGACCAGCATCTGCATGAACGTAGATAGCGACCACCTGGACTGGCACGGAAGTGTAGAGGCATACCAACAGGCGAAGGCACTCATATACGACAGGGTGCAGCGCGCACGCCTGTATTTTGCGGACGACCCCTCGGTCGCGAAGATGGCGAAGGATGGCCGGGACAGCGCCGGTTCCGCCCTGGTTCCTCTCTATTTCGGTGAGGGAGTTCCGGGCGGTGTCGGGATTGAAAACGGTCTCCTCATGGACAGTGCATTCACAGAGGATGGTGCCACCGTCGCACGCGCGGATTTGACGGCCGTTGCCCTCCTGCGAGGAGCACTGGGTATGGACGATGGGGCGGGTTCCCCGATGGTGCGTGACGCGCTGGCGGCATCCGCCCTCGCACTGAGCCTTGGCGTGGACGGGGCTGACATCGTGGACGGACTCAACGCGTTCCAAGCGGCGCCGCACCGGTTCGCACTCGTTCCCACGCGCGACGGCGTGACTTGGATTGACGACTCAAAGGCAACGAACGTGCACGCCGCCGCCGGTGCCCTACGGAATGTGCAAAAGGGAACCGCCGTGTGGATCGTCGGCGGCGACGCGAAGGGACAGGACCTGAGGCCGCTGGTTGCTGAGGCAGCTGACCAAGTGCGCGCCGCCGTGATCATAGGTGCGGACCGGGAAGAGTTAGTTGAGCTGTTTTTCCACCACGCGCCCAACGTTCCGTTCGTGGAGGTGGAGGGCACGGGCAAACCTGAGGAATGGATGCCGGAAGTCGTGCGCGCCTGCCGCGAATTTGCGCGGGAGGGCGATACGGTGTTGCTTGCACCCGCTTGTGCGTCCTGGGACCAATTCTCGTCGTACTCACAAAGAGGAGACCTGTTTAGGGCGGCAGTAGGGGCAATTGCGGACAAGGAGAGGTAGGCGACATGGCAGAAAGAGCCAAAGCAAAACCCTCCCTGCTGCAACGCATTCCGCGGATACGTTTCCGAAGGTCTTCTACGCCGTCACAAACGCAGTCGCCCGTGACGACCTACTACCTCATTCTGGTTCCTGCCATCGTATTGGCCGTGTTCGGACTGATGATGGGCTTTTCCGCCTCCGCCGTAACTAACATCGCTTCTGGCGTGAACCCGTACCTGCCGTTCCTGAAGACCGTGGCTATAGCCGCTTTGGCATTGGTCCTGGGGTTCGTGTCAGCGATGGTGCCCCCAAATGCGTGGGACCGCCTGGCGCCCATGATGTTCCTTGGCGCGCTGATATTCCAACTCATGCTCATTCCATTCGGTCTGGATCAGGGCGGAAATAAGAACTGGCTGCTGGTCCCAGGGACAGGCGGAATGACCATTCAGCCGTCGGAGTTCTTGAAACTGGCGACATGTTTGTTCCTGGCAAGGATGCTCAGCCAAAAGACCGTCAAGTTGGAAAATCCGAAGCATGTTGCTTTGGCCGCGATAATTCCCGCGGGCTTAGCAATGGGTGCCGTCATGATTGGTTCCGACATGGGAACCATGCTGATTTTTGTGGGCATCGCATTTGGCGCAATGTGGGTCGCTGGCGTGCCCTTGAAGTGGTTTGCGGGCTTGGGAGCAGCAGGCGGGGCACTCGCCATCGCTATGGTTGCGATGAGCCCGTCCCGAACCAGACGTGTCCTTGAGTTCCTGCCCGGATTCGGGAGCGCGCCTTCTACGTCTGCGCCTACACAAACGGACCACGGGCTGTGGGCGCTGGGATCAGGAGGGCTAACAGGCCTTGGGCCGGGCGCATCTCGGGAAAAATGGAACTATCTGCAAGAGGCGCACACCGACTTCATTCTCGCGATTGTAGGTGAGGAATTTGGCCTCATCGGTACCCTCACGCTTCTGGCTCTATTGGGTCTTCTCATCTACGGCATCCTCCGCTTGGCAGCGAATGCGTCCAGTCGGTTCGTGAGCATCGCTGCAGGCGCTATTGCGACTTGGCTGGCAGTGCAAGGTTTCATAAATATCGGCACTGTCACTGGCTTGGCTCCCGTCATCGGGGTGCCGTTCCCACTGGTGTCCGCCGGTGGCTCATCATTCCTGTTCACTGCCATGGCGATCGGCGTGCTCCTTTCGTTTGCGCGCTCCGAAGCGGGAATGCAGGCCAAGGGCAGGTTCAGCCCCGACACAGCAGGCAGAGACCCGCGTCATTTACCAGAGCGCAAGAAAGTGCGGTCGAGGGCGGATGGGCGCCGTCCCAAGTCCGGCCCGGTCGCGCTGCCACCGTCGGCTAATCCTGGGACTAGGCCGGGCGGTGCCACGGCCAGTAGGGTTGAAAACCCCGGCGGGGATAAGAGTGGTCTTGACACCTTGGAGGCATCCTGATGGCGCTTCGTTTTTTGCTTGCAGGCGGTGGGACCGCTGGCCATGTGAACCCTCTTTTGGCGACCGCTCACGTCCTGCGTGAACGTGGGCATCATGTGGAGGTGCTTGGAACCGCGGAGGGACTGGAATCGAAGCTTGTCCCTGAGGCCGGCTACGCGCTCCACACGATCCCGAAGGTTCCAATCCCGCGGCGTCCTAGCCCGCAGTTGTTCACGGTCCCAAAGCGGCTGAAGACGGCCACAGACCGGGCACGCGCAGCGTTAGAAGGCATTGACGTACTTATCGGATACGGCGGCTACGTATCTGCCCCTGCGTATTTTGCGGCGCAAAAGGTGGGAGTACCTTTCGTGGTACAGGAGCAGAATGTTCGCCCCGGTTGGGCGAACCGGGTCGGTGCGCGGAACGCCGTGGCGGTGTCACTGGCATTCCCACAGACGAAACTGGTGGCGGCCAAGGGGGAGACCGTTTTCACGGGGCTCCCATTGCGTCACCAGATCATGGAGTTGGCGCGGACGCGTTCCCAGCCGCAGTTGGCTCATTCAGCGCGGGTTGACGCAGCAGCGGCATTCGGTCTGGATCCGGATATGCCGATCCTCCTGGTTACCGGTGGGTCCCTGGGAGCCGCGCATTTGAATGAGGTCGTGGTCCAGGCTGCACCGTCTTTCGCTGGGCGTGCCCAGATCCTTCACGCAACGGGCCGCGGAAAGGCGGCGCAGGTCATAAGTGCCGCCGAAAATGCCAAGGACGTCACCTGGGTGGTGCGCGAGTATCTATCGAACATGGACCAGGCATTGGCGGCAGCGGACCTTGTACTCTGTCGGTCAGGGGCAGGAACTGTGGCTGAGCTGGGTGTTCTTGGGCTCCCCGCGTTCTACGTCCCGCTTCCTATCGGGAACGGGGAACAGCGCCGAAACGCTGAGCAGCAGATCGCGGCGGGTGGAGCGCTGGTAGTTGAAGACAAAGACTTTGACGAAGACGTCGTGACATCCCGCGTGTTGCCGCTACTCGATGACGCGCGCCGCCTCCAGCAGATGGGGGACGCGAACAGGTCGACGTCTCCGGGAGACGGTGCCGCGCTTCTAGCGGACCTTGCTGAAGCAGCCGTTTGAGGGGAGCCGCAAGAGAGCGGTCCCGTTGTATGCATTGAGGGGAGTCCAGCGATGGATGAGCACATTGAAAAGGGTCCTTTAACCGGCAGAGCTTTCCATTTGGTTGGCGTGGGCGGGGCGGGCATGTCCGTTGTTGCGCAGCTGCTCCAGGACCAGGGCGCCAAGGTGACGGGTTCTGACCGGAACGATTCACAAGTGCTCCAAGACCTCCTACCCCAGGGGATAGGTGCCTATTTTCCACACGACGCCGGACGCGTCCCCCAGGATGCCACGCTTGTCCTTTCTTCTGCGATCAGGCAGAACAACCCGGAACTGGTGATCGCGCGGGAGCGGGGCCAGGAGATAATTCATCGCTCGGAAGCATTGGCGATCGCGGCTTCCGGTCACGATTTCGTGGCGGTGGCCGGCGCGCACGGCAAGACCTCCACTTCCGCGATGATCGCCATTGCGCTACTTAACTGCGGTTACGACCCTTCCTATGCGATCGGTGGCCCGGTCCTAGGGGAAGGTAGCGGCGCGCGGATGGGCCGCTGCGTATTCGTAGCGGAGGCCGACGAATCCGATGGTTCCTTCCTGCACTATTCACCGGCTGTTGAAGTCATCACGAATGTGGAGCCTGATCATCTTGACCACTTCGGGTCGGAGGAGGGCTTCTTCGGGATTTTTGAGCAGTTCGTTGACCGGCTTATTCCGTCGGGCACCCTGATTTGTTGCGCGCAAGACAAGGGCGCGTCACGAATTGCGCAGTATGGGCGGGACGCGGCGAACGTGGGGCGGGTGTGGACGTACGGGTTTCAGGGCGAGGGCGAGGGCGAGGGCGGCGTTGGTCGCGCTTCCGAGCCCACGGTCTCCATCTCTGAGGTGTCCCTAGGTCCTACTGGAGCCCAAGCCAAGATCACGATGGATGGGGCCAGTTATCTTCTGGACCTCCAAGTGACGGGGGCCCACAACGTTTTGAATGCGACCGCCGCCTGGGCTGCGTGCGTGGCTGTTGGTGCCGACCCGGACGCTGCGGCTTCGGCCCTGTCCCATTTCCGTGGAGCCGGTCGGCGGTTTGAACTGCGCGCAGACATTGGTGGGCGCAGAGTCTTCAACGATTATGCGCACCACCCCACGGAGATTGAGGCTGCATTGCGTCAGGCCCGCATCGTGGCTGGCGATGGGCGCCTAATTGCGGTGTTTCAGCCGCACTTGTACTCCAGGACAGCAAACTTCGCGGAGCGTTTTGCAAAGGGACTCTCCTTGGCTGATGAGGTTGTTCTCACCGACATCTACGCGGCCCGGGAGGATCCGATGGAGGGCGTGACGATGGCGACTGTGTCTGATACGGGAGCGATAGAGGTGCCATACCACCTGGTGGGCGACGCGCGTGACGCAGCACTGTTTGCGGGTTCTTTGACGCAGCCGGGAGATGTTCTTCTGCTGATCGGCGCGGGCGACATTTTTCTGCAGGCCCCAGCGGTCGCGCAGCAGTGGTCGCGCTGGACCTCAACAGATAAGTGAACGCCAATAGGCCGCCTAAACCGCGTAGGCGTGAGTATATTGGGGTCCCTGCGGAGCCAGCAAGTGAGCGCAAAGCGCGTCCAGCGACGCCGCCTGAGGACGCAGGTCATACCGCCAACGCGTCCACACCGTCTTCGGGCACGTCCATGCCCTCGCCCTCGAATACAACTTCGTCTTCGCCCTTGCGCCACACCTCACCACCGCGCGCAACAGTCCACCGTTCCTCTAATGGGACCCGCGAGACAAACGATGGCCCTCCACGCAGGCAGGGTGCGGGGGACGGGGTTCCGGCCCGCACGGACGTTGTTCCGGACGTGTCGCGTCCAGTGGTGCGCCGTCCCGAACGGACTACGCAAACGCCCGGGCTCAAGGTGGACCTACGCCAGAAGTCTGCGGAGCGAGGGCGTGCTAGGCGCAGGCTCCTGATCCACCGAACTCTCGTCGCGCTCGTGACCGTAGTGGGTATAGCGACGGTGGTTTGGGTACTTCTCTTTTCGCCACTCTTGGCTCTGCGCGCCGACAACGTGGTCGTGGAGAGCGCCCAGTCTTCCGACCTCGACCAAGACGTCATTGACACCGTCGTCGTGCCCGCGGTCACGCAGAGAGTAGGCACTCCGCTGGGGAGGCTCTCCACCGCGGATATACGCGACGACATCCTCGCGTCTCCGAAGGTTCTGGAGGCCGATATCCAGCGGACGTGGCCGAACGGAGTGCGTGTAACGGTACGTCAACGTGTGCCAGTCGCCATGGTGGCAACGCAGGGTGGATATTCTTTGGTCGGGTCGGACGGCGCGGAGGTTACGACCTCTTCGGAGCCCGTGGAGGGCTTACCTGAAGTGGTGGTGTCCGCCACGGACCCTGAGAAAATCAAGTCTCAGGCGGCTGCTGCCGTGGAGGTGTGGGACAGCCTGCCCCAAGTAGTGCGCGAACAGGTGGCTGTTATTGCGGTCAACGGATCGATTGTCACGCTCGATTTAACGTCGCAGGCAGAGGTGATTTGGGGCGGACCGGAGGACAGTGAGCTGAAGTCTCAGGTCCTAGAACTCCTAGTTGAGCAGGCTCCCGCAGAAATCTATGACCTGCGCGACCCACGGAAGCCGGTCACCAGTTAGACACGTTAGGCAACACGCCGACGCGGGTCCTTGATGTCGAGGACGGTTGCACCTATTTTCTTTGCGCTAGCGAATCAGAAAACAGCAACCTTCAACCTGAGCCTTAGGGTTTTGTGTTTGGTTGCCGGACCTCTCGGGGGGACCAGTGGCGGTACCGCAGAACCATCTTGCAGTTATCAAGGTTGTCGGGATTGGTGGTGGCGGCGTCAACGCTGTCAACAACATGATCGACGCTGGCCTGAAGGGTGTTGAATTCATTGCGATCAACACAGATGCTCAGGCCCTCCTAATGTCCGATGCGGAGACGAAGCTGGACATCGGTCGTGATTCCACACACGGGTTAGGTGCGGGCGCAGATCCTGCCGTTGGTCGCAAGGCAGCCGAAGATCACAAGGATGAGATCGAAGAGGCGGTTGCCGGTGCAGACATGGTGTTCGTAACCGCGGGTGAGGGTGGCGGCACCGGAACAGGTGGCGCTCCCGTGGTTGCGAAGGCAGCAAGGGAAGCGGGGGCGCTGACCGTGGGTGTAGTCACCCGACCATTCTCCTGGGAGGGACGCCGACGTTCGGCGCAAGCAGACGCGGGGGTGGAAGCACTCCGCGAAGAGGTCGACACGCTTATCGTGATCCCGAACGACCGCCTGCTGGACATCTCTGATCGCGCGATATCCATCATCGATGCATTCAAAGCGGCGGACCAGGTTCTGCTGTCCGGCGTGCAGGGCATAACGGAACTCATCACGACGCCAGGCCTCATGAACGTCGACTTTAATGACGTGAAGAGCGTCATGAAGGACGCGGGGTCGGCACTAATGGGACTGGGTGCCGCAACCGGCGAAGACCGCGCTCTGCGCGCGGTGGAAACTGCGATTTCTTCGCCATTGCTGGAAGCCTCTATCGACGGCGCCCATGGCATCCTCTTCTTCGTTCAGGGTGGGCCCGACCTTGGGCTCCACGAAATCATGCAGGCTGCGACTCTGGTCCAGGAATCCGCGCATGAGGAAGCCAACATCATCTTCGGTAACGTTGTCGATGAGTCTTTGGGTGATGAGATCCGCGTTACGGTCATTGCTGCGGGATTTGATCAGCAAGCTCAGAAGGCGCCGGTTGCGCCGGTCGTTGAACGTGTGTCCCGCGTGAGTGAGACAGTGGTCGACGATGCGCCACCATTTGCGGCTCCCCCAACTGTTCGTGTCCAGGCCGAAGAAATGTACGTGGAACGTAGGCCCCAAACGGCCGCGCAGCCAGCTCACCGGGCAACACCGGAGGTGCCTACCCGTACCGGGTCCATGGCGTCGCTGCGTAGCGACGCGGTGCGCCCTCGGACCGGGGTCGTCAGTGAAGGCTTCCAGGCTCCGCACATCTACGCAGATGATTCTGCGTCTGAGGACCTCGACATCCCTGACTTCCTCCGCTAGGCGACATGCCGGAGGATCTCCACACTGTGCTACCGACAGTGGGATAACGTCTTAGTGACACGACCACCCGGGCATCTGGGGCGGTCACGGCTTGTATAGAAGAATCAGGAAGGTCTCGCGATGGCGCAGCGTTTGAACCGTGCAATGGAGATCATGGGCTGGCGCGTACCCGACGAAGACGACCAGGTTTTCGATGAAGAGTACGTGCAGCAGGAAGTCGCGGAGGTGCGTGAGGTGAACTTTCACACCGTGTCGCAGCCTGAACCTGTGGCATACCAAGCGCCAACTTCTGCGCCGACGTCACGCCAAGCTGATGTTTCTGTGCGCCGAATTGTGACGGTACACCCGTCCTCGTATAAGGACGCGCGACTCATCGGTGAAGCGTTGAGGGATGGCACGCCGGTCATTATGAACTTGACAGACCTGAATGATGACGAAGCGCGCCGGCTTGTGGACTTTGCGGCGGGGTTGGTTTTCGGTGTCTACGGCGCCATTGAGAAGGTGACGCCACGCGTGTTCCTGCTTTCACCCAACGGTGTGGAAGTGGCTCCACAGACTGACACCCGCACGACGAATCTCTTCACCTAGAAGGCTGACAGCTGTTGGGTTCTATCTTGCTTATCCTTGGGTACATCCTGGCTTACGGGTCATGGGCGTACTCCATTGTCCTGATTGCACGCGTCATTTTGGACTGGATACGCGTATTGGTACCTAGGTGGCGGCCACCCAGTCTTCTGTTGGTCGCGTTCGACTGGGTGTACCGTCTGACCGACCCACCGGTCCAATGGCTGAGGAAATATATTCCACCGCTCCGACTTGGCAACGTGGCTCTTGACGTCGGCTTTATGGTGCTATTCATTGCCGTTCTGCTTATAGGCAGGGTCGGTTCCTGGCTTGTCTACCTCGCGTTAGTCACGGGTTAGGTAGGCCGCGCATGGATGCTCTGCACTGTCCCACTTCTGTTACTAGTGGTGTCAATGTTGCGCAAGTTGCGGTGTGTGTCGGTATGATCTTGTATGTACGCAGTTCGGGGTACGGCAGGGAGTACATGAATTGCTGGCCGTCGGTGCCACGACCTGGTGGTGTCGGTGTCTCACTCATTGACAATGACAGAGGTGAACATTATGGCGTCGCTAACCGCCGATGACGTTCTGAACAAGACATTTCAGTCCGTCAAATTCCGTGAAGGATACGACCAGGTTGAGGTCGATGAGTTCCTTGACGAGGTTGTGGCAACCATCTACGCGCTTACGATGGAGAACCAGGAGCTGAAGGAAAAGCTCGCGAACGCAGAGCAGCGTATTGCGGAACTTCAGGCCGGTGCTCCCACTGTTGTCGCGGAGCCGGTCGTCGAAGAAGCGGTTGTGGAAGTTGCTCCACCAGCTGAGCCAGTTGCGGAGCCTGCGCCTGCAGCGGAATCCTCCGATCCTGAAGCAGCCACCGCCATGCTTTCCTTGGCACAGCGTTTGCATGACGAATATGTGACCGACGGCAAGCAAGAAGGGGAGCGCATCGTCTCGGATGCTCGCCAAGAGGGGCAGCAGATCGTTGCAGACGCCAACTCACAGCGTGAAGAGATCCTGTCGCGTCTGCGTGAGGAGCAGTCGCAGCTTGAGGATTCCATCAATGGCTTGCGCGGCTTTGAGGCAGAGTACCGCGCATCTATTGCTGAGCACCTTGAGAAGCTGCTGACTGAGGTTAAGTCGGACGGCGGAAACTAACCGCGGACTAGCCGCGGGTCTTCCAGCACTGAGCGCGTCGGGATTCCCGGCGCGCTCAGTGCTGTTTAGCGGCGGGTGGTCTCTGGCCTCTGGGATTATCAAAAGAGACCCGGTGTGCGCCTCAGTTCGGGGCCCATGCGGGGCAGGGCATAGGATGGGTGCCTATGAGTGAACATGTTCCCGCAACGCGCAGGCGGGCAGTCGCGCCGCTTTTTTGGCTGGTGCTTGGTGTGGCTGGCGTCGCCCTTGCCCTAGATCTGTGGTCAAAGTCTTGGGCGCTGAATAACCTTGTTGAGGGGGAGAAGCGGCCGCTACTGGGTGACTTCATATCCCTGCAGCTAATCCACAACCCAGGTGCCGCCTTTTCTTTGGGCTCTGGATCGACATGGATCTTCACGGTTTTATCCGTGGTCATTTTGGGCGCAATAATCTGGTATGCGACCAAGGTGACCAGCGTCCCTTTGGCGATCCTGCTCGGCTTGCTGGCTGGCGGAGCGGCGGGGAACCTTTGGGACAGGCTCACAAGGCCGCCTGCGTTTGGCCGTGGTTACGTGGTTGATTTCTTGAACTATAACGACTGGTTCATTGGTAACGTGGCCGACATTTGGATCGTCGGCGGTGTGGCGGCGCTCATAATTTGGAAGCTGTTTGAGGACTCTTCTTCAAGTGAGGTCTCAGGTGCTGACGCAGGCGAAAAAGGGACCTCTGATGTCGGGTGACTCGCGGCTTATACCGATTCCTGAAGGCATGGCGGGGGAACGGATCGACGCGGCCATGGCGCGCATGCTCGGTCTATCGCGCAGCCAATGCGCGGCGATGATTGACACCGGACGGGTGCTCCTAGATGGTGAACCCCCCTCGAAATCCGTGCGGGTGCATGAGAACCAGTTGCTTGAGGTCACGTTCCCCGCAGCGGAGAAGAAGCAGGAGCCAAGCGCCGCCCTCGACATTCTGTATGAGGATGAGGACTTAGTTGTCATCAATAAGCCGGTTGGCGTCGCTGCTCACACCGGGCCGGGCTGGGATGGTCCCACCGTGATTTCTTCCCTGGAGGCCGCGGGGGTACGCGTTTCTACTTCGGGCCCGACAGAGCGTCAGGGCATCGTGCAACGCCTTGATGTGGGCACATCCGGCGCAATGATGGTGGCTAAATCAGAGTTGGCATACGGACGCCTGAAGAACGCTTTTCGCAACAGAGAAGTGGAGAAGACCTATCACGCGGTTGTTGAAGGACATCCTGATCCGGCCCGGGGAACCATCGATGCTCCGATCGGAAGGCACCCCTCGCGACAGTGGAGGATGGCTGTTTTGGAGGGCGGAAAGCCGGCAATCACCCACTATGACGTGGAGGAGCTTTTCGCGGGCGCGGCTCTATTGAAAGTGGATTTGGAGACGGGGCGCACCCACCAGATTCGCGTACACATGGCTGCCACGGGACACCCGTGTGTTGGGGACGTGTTTTACGGCGCAGACCCGCGGCGCGCGGAGGACTTGGGGTTGGAGCGGCAGTGGCTCCATGCGGTTGAGGTCGGATTCAAGCATCCGCGGACAGAGCAGAAGATGGTCGTACGGGCGCCGTACGCCAAGGACTTGGAGCGGGCGCTAGGTCAGTTGCGCGGGGTGTAGTCGGGTGCGCAGCATCGCCCTCGCCGCTACCACCTGGATTTAGACGACACCTGTCATTCGCGGTGGAGGTCCGGTAGGTTCGTATTAGACCGCGCCGCCCG
>CAYFOT010000001.1:10076-39319 GCA_964344825.1 uncultured Actinomyces sp. | reverse complement strand
ACACCTGTCATTCGCGGTGGAGGTCCGGTAGGTTCGTATTAGACCGCGCCGCCCGGCGCGCGTCACGCACAGGCAAGGCCGCGGGATTCCCGATTGCGTGACTCTGCAAGATGGACTCGGAGGGTTCTTATGGCCGAACAATGGCTCGCTTCGCTGATTACCAACACGCCCGAAGATGGATTTGCGCTTGCGGTTAAGATGTCGCGCATGGGCGTGAAGACCACGCAGCCCGACGTGGAGGTTCTGCACAAGTTGAGGCCCGTATATGCGAATGATGCGGACAGTCTCACTGCTGCTTCGCAGGTGATTGCCATCAACTTCCAGACTGTCGCGGCCGCGAATAACTACTGGCGATAAGGTAGTCGCTGCTTTCTGTTTTCTGTTTGGAGACGGGGCGAGGGCAAGGTGGGTGGGTCGATGGCCTAGCACTTCGTCCTCGCCCCGTCTTCGCTGTGCATTGTGTCGGAGGGCGGGGCTAAGCTGCCAAGCATGGCTGCTACACGGGATGGGTTCGCACACCTACACAATCACACTGAATACTCGATGCTGGATGGCGCAGCAAAGATTAGGCCGATGGTGGCTGAAGCCGTGCGGTTGGGGCAGCCCGCGTTGGGCATAACGGACCACGGGTACCTGTTTGGCGCCTATGAGTTCTACAAGGAATGTGTCGATGCGGGCATAAAACCGATCATTGGTTTGGAGGCGTACGTTACGCCGGGAACCTCTCGTTTCGATAAGAACCGTGTCACATGGGGTGAGCCGTGGCAGAAAAGTGATGATGTGTCTGCGCGTGGCTCTTACACGCACCTGACGCTGATCGCGAACTCCACACAGGGGGTTCATAACCTGTTTCGGATGGGGTCGCTGGCGTCGCTTGAGGGCAATATCGGGAAGTATCCGCGTATCGACGTGGATCTGATGCAGCGCTACCACGAAGGCCTGACGGTCTTCAGTGGATGCCCGTCGGGGGCCGTACAGACGCGCATGCGGCTGGGACAGTGGGATGAAGCGGTTGCGGAGGCAGCCCAGCTCCGCGACATCTTTGGTCCAGAAAACTTCTATGTGGAGCTCATGGACCACGGCATTGAATTTGAGAAGAAGACAAGGGATGAGCTGCCGCGGTTGGCGAAGCTGCTGAACGCGCCCATGGTTGTAACGAACGACAGCCACTACGTTCGCAAGGATGACGCGCGTACCCAGGAGGCAATGCTGGCTCTGGGTTCCACAACTACCCTCCTTGATAAGCCGTATCACGAAGGTGGACCTAGGTTCGCTTTTGAGGGTGAGGGGTATTACCTGCGGTCGACTGAGGAAATGCGGCGTGAGTGGGCCCAGATGCCCGAAGCACTGGATGCGACTTTGGAGATCGCGGAGCGTAGTGAGGTTACTTTCAGAACTACCTACGATGGCGCCAACTATATGCCTCAGTTCCCAACGCCTCCGGGAGAGGATGAGCGGTCGTGGTTCGTCAAAGAGGTGAAAAGAGGGCTTCACAAGCGCTTTGGAGAGATCATCCCAACGGAGGTCATGGAGCGTGCGGAGTTCGAAGAAGACGTCATCTTGCAGATGGGTTTCCCCGGATACTTCCTTGTCGTTGCGGACTTCATCGGGTGGGCTAAGAACCAGGGCATACGCGTTGGTCCGGGGCGTGGATCCGGAGCTGGATCCATGGTGGCCTATGCAATGGGGATTACCGACCTGAACCCCATTGAGAACGGCCTCCTGTTTGAGAGGTTCTTGAATCCTGAACGTGTGTCCATGCCCGACTTTGATGTCGACTTTGATGAGCGTCGCAGGGATGAGGTTATCGGCTACGTCCGCCAAAAGTATGGGGACGACAGGGTGGCGCAGGTCGTCACCTACGGAAAGATTAAGTCGAAGCAGGCTCTGAAGGACTCCGCGCGCGTTATGGGGCGCGAATACCGTCTTGGTGAGGAGCTTACGAAGGCACTGCCCGCAGACGTGATGGGTAAGCCCATGCCGCTATCGGGCATCTTCGATGAAAAACACAAGAGGTACGCGGAGGCCAAAGAGTTCCGCAAACTCTACGAAGAGCGCCCCGACATTCATGAGGTGTTTGATCTGGCTCAGCGGCTTGAAGGGATCACGCGCCAGTGGGGTGTGCATGCCTGCGCGGTGATCATGTCCAGTGCCCCACTTCAAGACATCATCCCAGTGATGATGCGGCCCGCGGATGGCGCGATCATCACCCAGTTTGACTACCCCTCCTGTGAGGAGCTGGGTCTCCTGAAGATGGACTTCTTGGGTCTTCGGAACCTCACTGTCATTTCAGATGCGCTCAACAACATACGACTCAATGGGAAGGAAGTCCCTGATCTAGACAAGCTCACGTTGGATGATCCCAAAACCTATGAGCTGCTTGGACGCGGCGACACCTTGGGCATCTTCCAACTTGAGGGCGGAGGGATGCGCGAACTGTTGAGGCTGATGCAGCCGGACAACTTCGAAGACATCTCTGCTGTGGGCGCGCTTTACCGCCCCGGCCCCATGGGGGCTGGGTCCCACACCAACTACGCACTGCGAAAAGTCGGGCGCCAAGAGGTAACGCCGATCCACCCTGAACTGGAAGAGCCTCTGCGGGAAATCCTGGGGATGACGTACGGCCTGATCGTCTATCAAGAGCAGGTCATGCAGATTGCCCAGAAGGTCGCGGGGTACTCACTGGGGCAGGCAGACATGCTGCGGCGCGCCATGGGTAAAAAGAAGAAGGAGATCCTGGATAAGGAGTTTGAGCCGTTCAAGGCCGGCATGCTGGCCAACGGGTTCTCCCAACACGCCATCGATACGCTCTGGGGTATCCTAGTTCCCTTTTCCGACTATGCGTTCAACAAGTCCCACTCCGCGGCTTACGGACTGGTCTCATACTGGACTGCCTACCTGAAGGCCAACTACCCGGAAGAGTACATGGCTGCTCTTCTCACCTCGGCTGCGGCCAATACAGATAAGCGCGCCCTGTATCTGGCTGAGTGTCGCCACATGGGCATCACCGTTGCCAGGCCCGACGTGAACAAGTCGTACGGGGAGTTCACCGCCGATTCTGAAGGCGTGCGATTTGGGCTTGGGTCCATTCGCAACGTTGGAAAGAACGTTGTTGAAGGGATCGTGAAGGCACGCGAAGAGAAGGGCGCCTTCACTTCGTTCCAAGACTTCTTGGATAAGGTTCCGGTGGAAGTATGCAACAAGCGCACAATGCAGTCCCTGATCAAGGCGGGCGCACTTGACACCTTCGGTAGCCCGCGCCGTGCGCTACTGGCGCGAAGCGATGATGCGGTGGACTCCGTGATCGACTTGAAACGCAATGAAGAACACGGCCAGTTTGACCTTTTCGCAGCCCTGGGTGGGGACGACGGAGGCGGCTCATCCTTCACCATCGACATTCCTGACATACCAGAATGGGATCGGCGCGAAAAACTGGCTCATGAACGGGAGATGCTGGGACTCTACGTTTCTGACCACCCTCTGCGTGGCATGGAGCGTTCACTGGTGCGTCACCAGGAGGCTCAGATCGGTCAGATCAAAGAAGAGCCACACAAGTTCGACAATCGTCGGATTGGGGTTGCGGGCCTGATAACCAGTGTGGACAAGAAGATTAACAAGCAGGGTGCGCCGTGGGCCATCGTGACTGTGGAGGACTTCTCAGGGTCCATTGAGGTTTATTTCTTCGCCCGCCAGTTCGAAACAATGGGGGAGGCGTTGATCCAGGACCAGATCGTGAAGATCACGGGTCGCGTCGGCATTCGGGACGACACCGCGTCCATCACGGCAAACAGCGTTACTCCCCTGGAGCTCAGGGACAGGTCTGACATGCCGGTGGAAATAACTCTGGACGCACGCCAGTGCGTCCCACCGGTTCTCAATGAGTTGGCGTCGACCTTACGTTCATACCCGGGTCCCACCAGGGTGCGCGTGACGGTGAAAGACCGTTCTCAAGAGACACTGATTGACCTGGGCGATGAACTAATGGTGGAAGCAGACTCGTCCTTCTTCGCTGCGGTGAAGGGACTTCTTGGGGCTGAAGCAATCCAGTAGGTGCGCACGCGAACCAGCGGCCGTGGCCACCGGTCGGGCAGGGGCGCCACCTTTGCGGTTAGGTTCCTAAGATTGTCTGGTGCGAATCATTGATCTGCGCGATACCGCGCTCCCTGAGAACCTAACGGACCTGCTGCCGCGACCGAAGGTGGACACCACCAAGGCTGTGGACATCGTCAAGCCGATAGTTGAGGACGTTAGGAGGCATGGTGCCAAAGCCATCTACGACCTAGACGAACGCTTCGATGGGGTCCGCCCCAAGTCCCTGCTGGTTCCGCGCGCGGCAATGCGTGAGGCGTTGGCGAACCTTGACCCGCGGGTCGCACAGGCCCTGCGCGTATCAATCACGAACGCCAGAAAAGCCCACTCCGCACAGCTCCCGCTCCCAGCAGCGACAGAAGTCGTCCCGGGCGGAGTCGTATTCCAGCGGTGGGTTCCACTTCGCCGCGTCGGACTGTATGTGCCAGGCGGCTTGGCCGTCTATCCGTCCTCGGTGGTCATGAACGTCGTTACCGCGCAGGTGGCAGGCGTCCAGTCGATGGTGGTGGCGACTCCTCCCCAGAAGGAATTCGGGGGTCTGCCCCACCCCACGATCTTGGCAGCATGTGAGCTGCTAGGGGTCGAAGAGGTCATCTCGGTTGGAGGGGCTCAAGCGATCGCAGCGATGGCCTACGGCTTCAAGGACGGCGACTACGTCTGTCAGCCGGTTGATAAGGTCACCGGTCCCGGGAACGTCTACGTCGCAGCCGCCAAGCGCGTGGTCCAAAGCGTGTGCGGAATCGACTCTGAAGCTGGGACAACAGAAATCGCGATACTGGCCGACGACACCGCAGATCCACGCTACGTTTCCGCGGACCTCATCAGCCAAGCGGAGCACGACCCCGCCGCAGCCTCAGTACTTTTCACCGATAGCGCCGACCTGGCCAGCAAGGTCCAGCGCTCACTGCCAGAAATGATTGCTGCCACGCCCGAAAAGGACCGTGTTGCCACGGCACTTAGCGGACCCCAGTCAGCCATCGTCATCACTGAGACACTGGATCAGGCACTGAAACTGACGGAAGCCTACGCGCCGGAACACCTTGAGATTCACACGCGCGATGCCCTCGAACTATCGAACCAGATCACCACGGCGGGCGCCGTCTTCATCGGGGACTACACGCCCGTCCCTCTTGGCGACTATGTGGCTGGGTCGAACCACGTGCTCCCCACGGGTGGGACAGCCCGCTACTCCGCGGGGCTGAACGTCACCCAGTTCCTGCGGTCCATGCAGGTCGTGGACTATTCCAAGGACGCATTGAGGGTCGTGGCGCCCGCGCTGGTGGAGTTAGCAAACGCGGAAGGGCTACCCGCGCACGGTCAGGCAGCGCAGATCCGATTCGAGGGCGAGGAGCTTGCCGCCCTCGACCCCCAAAAACCCGCGGAAGACGCCGACCATGGCGGGGCGGACGCGCGCGACGCGGACGCCCTCGCCCTGCCTTACAGGGCGGACCTGGCCGATGTTGAACCATACGGTGCGCCGATGGTTGACGTTCCCGTACGGCTCAACGTCAACGAAAATCCGTTTGCGCCAGCCGCGGAAGTGGTGGACTCAATCGTTGAGGCCGTGCGCGCAGCAACCGCCAACCTGAACCGCTACGCCGACCGGGACGCCACTGGCTTGCGCGCCGACCTAGCCGAATACGTGAGTGATGAGGCCGAAGTTCGCGTCAACCCGGATCAGGTGTGGGCGGCGAATGGCTCGAACGAAATCATGCTGGAGCTCCTTCAGGCGTTCGGGGGGCCGGGGCGGACGGCGCTGGGCGTGTGGCCGACGTACTCGATGTACATGGAGTATGCGCGCGACACGTTCACGAACTGGGTGCTTGAGGGCGGTCCGACTGACGACGGCGCACTTCCCGTGTTTGACGCAGACACCTGGATCACTGCGATGCACCGGGAGAACCCGGCCGTCGTGTTCATCCCCAGCCCCAACAACCCGACAGGGCAAGCGGTGTCCAATGCGGACCTGCAGAGGATCCTTGACGTCTCAACACAAACCGGTCCCCTTGATGAGCGAGGGCGCAGGACCGCCACCATCGTCGTCCTTGATGAGGCCTACGCGGAGTTCCGAAGCCCCGGCGTGCCGTCCGCGGTTGAGCTGCTGGCCGACAACCCCAACCTGGTCGTTACGCGAACCATGTCCAAGGCATTCGCAGCAGCCGGGCTGCGGCTGGGGTACCTGATTGCGGACCCGCGGATCGTGTATGAGGTTCAGAAGGTTCGCCTGCCGTACCACCTGTCCCTCATCACGCAGGCGGCGGCGCGCGCAGCACTTGCACACGCGCCAGCTCAGTTAGCGCAGGTCGGACTGATCCGTTCTCAGCGTGAGGAACTGCGCGACTGGCTGACTAGTGAGGGGTTCACTGTGGCGCCCTCGTCTTCTAACTTCCTCTTGTTCGGACCTCTGGACGACCGTCACCAAGTTTGGGAGAAGCTGGTCTCACGTGGCGTCTTGATCCGGGAAGTGGGTCCGGAGGGGTATCTGCGGGTTACAGTGGGAACCCCAGATGAAAATGAGAAGTTCAAGGCCGCGTTGAAGGAGAGCCTGTGAAAACGCCTGACCGCATCGCGACGGTGCACCGCAAAACCTCCGAATCGGACGTCACCGTCACCATCAACCTTGACGGGTCCGGGAGGGCCAACATTGACACGGGTGTGCCGTTCTACGACCACATGCTCAATGCTCTATCAAGGCACTCCCTGATCGACATCGATGTGAAGGCTGTGGGTGACATCCACATCGACGTCCACCACACCGTTGAAGACACCGCCATCACTTTGGGTAAGGCCTTGGCTGAAGCGCTTGGGGATAAGCGCGGGATCCGCCGCTATGGGACCGGCTTCGCGCCGCTTGATGAGTCGTTAGCGCGGGTGGTTGTGGATGTCGCTGGTAGGCCCTACTGCGTGGTCACTGGTGAGCCAGAGGGACAGGCTTACCACCTGATTGGCGGCCATTTCACGGGTGCCATGACACAGCACGTGTTTGAGTCGTTCGCGTTCAACGCGGGGCTCTGCCTGCACGTGACGCTCCTGTACGGGCGCGACCCACACCACATTGTGGAGGCACAGTTCAAGGCGCTGGCGCTGGCCCTGCGTGAAGCTGTGGCGCCCGATCCACGCGTGGAGGGCATCCCATCGACGAAGGGCGCATTGTGAACGAGGACGAACCGCAGTTTGAGTTTGACGAGGGCGAACTGGAAGCCGAACTGGCCAAGTTCCTAGATGAGGCGGCGCCGGCCAAACAGAAAACGCTGTGCCGGGCGCTCATCGTCACCCCGATTGACGCGCCTGCAGCGTTGCGTGCCGCCCTCGACATGGTTGGCTCTCCCGCACCCGTTGTGAACTTGGGTTTGCGTAGCGCTGTGTACATAGAGGTGGAAGAGGAGGGGGACACCGATTCCATTGAGATGCTCGCGTTGCTAGGTGCGGAACGTCCCCTGCCCGACAGGGTAGATGAAATGGGGCGCCTACTATCGAAGCTATCCAAGGGCGGAGCAGTCGTGTTGGCATCTTGGGTTAGCGCTCCGCCCTCGGGCGAGGACGAACCCGTAACCCAAACCCCCGTCATGACCGGGACGATGACGGCGCGCAGGTATCTCAACGGCGAACCCGAAGCAACTCTGCCAGCCGGACTGGTGCTGAGCACCCTGTCGCTGGCCGCCGAAGAGCTACTTCTGGGGCGAATCACTCTGGGCCAAGTGGATGACCAACCTCCGGGCCCATGGACCGGCTGGCTAAAAGGAAGAGGAAGGCACTAGCGAATGAAACTCACGCTTTTACCCGCGATCGACGTCGTGGATGGGAAGGCAGTCCGCCTTGTCCAAGGACAAGCAGGAACTGAAACCGCGTACGGCAACCCCGTGGAGATCGCGAAGCAGTTCGCGGACGCCGGTGCCGAATGGATCCACCTTGTTGATCTAGACGCCGCGTTCGGGCGCGGAGAAAACCGTGCGCTACTTGCACAAGTCATAGACGCGACGGAGCTTTCCATTGAGCTCTCGGGCGGGATACGCGATGAAGAGTCCCTGGTGCGGGCCTTGGACATGGGCGCTACCCGCGTCAATCTTGGCACCGCAGCACTGGAAAACCCGGAGTGGACAGAAAGCGCAATAGAGCGATTCGCGGACAGGGTAGCGGTCGGACTGGACGTTCGCGGCGACACGCTGGCAGCACGCGGATGGACAAAAGAGGGTGGCAACCTCTGGGAGGTCCTGCGCAGGCTGAACATGGCTGGTTGCTCCCGTTACGTCGTCACCGACGTCGGGCGCGATGGGATGCTCAACGGACCCAACACCGATCTGCTGGAAAGAGTCGCCTCTCAGACTGACGCGCAGATCGTTGCCTCCGGAGGCGTGTCATCGTTAGAGGACATCGCGAACTTGCGGGAACTGGTGCCGCTGGGCGTTGACTCAGCGATTGTAGGTAAAGCCCTGTACGCGGGGAAGTTCACGCTGGAACAGGCGCTGGCGGTCGCGGAGGGACGTTGAGCCTTACTGAAGCCCAGCGGGCCAAAATGGCACAGCGACTTACTTTGCGCCACGACAGGTCCGACCGCGGGCAGCTCCTGCCCATGACGGAATCCGCGTTGAAACTCCCGGCAAGGACGACGTTTGAGAAGGCGGAAAGAGCCGCAGCAGTCGCGTTGGCGCTGGTTGAGGAGCGGTTGGTGGTGCCCGTCCCCGTCGAAGCACATCCACATGAAACTGGCGAACACAAACCGCAGGGTTTGGGTGAGGACGATGAGATACCGCTGCCGATCGTGCCCGGACGTTACGGGGTGGGGGTCCTAGCATTCAGCTCCGCGCGCGAGCTGGCCAAATGGGATCCCAGTGCGCGCCCGATGACGATGAGCGCACAACGGGTAGCGGTCGCAGCGACCCAGGCTGGCGCTCCGCCCTTCATCACCATAGACGTCGCATCCGATGCGCCCGTCGTGCTACCAGTCGGCGCCGTCCACGCGCTGGTCGGCGCGGACCAGTGGCTCCCGCCCTGGAAGGACGCGTCGCTTGCGGCTGTTCTCCGCGAAAGAGTGGCACGGGAATGCGATGCGGTTGTTGGCCTGCAGGTGGTCCCGGGAGACAGCACGGCCGAAGCCGGGATATGGAGCGGCGAACTGGAGGCTCACGTTCTACTCGCCGTGGAACGCGCCGCGACCAGTCAGCGAGAAAGGTTAGCGAACGCGTTGGCGGTCCTTGGCAACGAGCCGCGCTTGCGGACCGCTGCGCCTATGGTCTCACTGGTGCCTAAGCCCGTGGGAACCGTGTAACGGATTCGAGGGCGCCCCGTAAGGTCGTGATGCGGCCCTACGGGGCTCTTCCCTACCTTTCTGTCCTGTCTTCAGTCCACGGGGATACGTAGAGGCCCGGCAGCCCTGCGTAGTCTGATACGTCCTTCGTTACGACCGTTGATCCGAGGGCCGCGGCACCGCCTGCAATGATTGTCTGGACGATCGGAGCGCCAGAGGCCTGGAAGTCTCCTGCGATCTGTGCGCCAAACGGCTCCACTGGAACAACGGAGAGCGTCGGCCTGATTCGGTTGTCGATCCACACCCTGATCTGTGCGGCCGTATCACGGTTGGATAGGGCGACGGCTGAAGCAAGACGTTCCAGCTCCATGATGCTGACGGCGCTAATATCCACTTCGTTCACGTGCACGGTCTTGGCCCAAGCCACCACTCCGGGATCCGGGTCCCGTTGAATGAGCTCTAGTAAAACCGGTGTATCAAGCAGCCATGCCACTGTTCGCCTCCTTCGCTAATGTCGCTGGAGAGAGCCCGGTTGGACGCGGCATCAGATTCTCGTAGTCCTTTGAGTTCAGGAAGCCGCCTGCTCCGGGCATGAGCGCGGAGGCTAGGTTGGAGGAAGAGGGGGGAGGGTCGGGCGGCAATGACACCCTGCCTGGGCCATTGGCCGACATCCAGTTCCCGGATGAGAGAAGTGAGTCGAGTGCGCCTAGGTCCCCAAGCGGACCTGACTCTGACGCTAATGCCTCCTGAATCTGCGCCCACGCGTCTTGTTGATGACGGTCATCTTCTCTCTCATTCTGATCAGATGGTTCGGGACGCGTTGGTTCCCAGTAGAAGCGGAGGCGCATTCTTGACAAGCCGCGTTTGATGGCGCTGGCCGCTAGAGCTCCCGCCAGGGCGGTTGCGGTGAGTATGAGGATCTTTTCCTTGTTTTCTGTGTCCATGGTTAGGACTTTATGTAGCGCACGCGCACGTCGTATGCTGCGACAGGGTGCCCTGTGGATTGAGCACGTAAAACGACCCTGTGGATATCTTTGTGTGACAGGTTCCACCGGGAAGAATGCGCCCGCCCGGCGGGGGAATGCCGGGCGCCTGATAGAGTACTCAGAGACCGAAACGGCTCTGACCGCTGACGGCTGGGTTGAATGGGGAAACAGTCTCCAAACATCCAGTAATAGGTAGGGGCCGAACGTAAGTGGAACTTTTCCCACCTGGGGGCCCACCGCAGATCCGAAGATCTGCGGTTGGACATGAAAACTAGGGTTTTCATGAGCCGGAGGCGCCGGGTTTAGCGGGCGGACTGCAGTTGTAGGACTGTGCCCGCCAAGGGAACAGCTCCGTGTACGTTTATCGGCACGGAGTTTTTTGTTGGCCGAAAGGCAGACATTGGAAGGAGAGGCGCCATCAGCGATCCTCGCATCAATGACCGGATTCGAGTACCCGAAGTACGACTTGTTGGCCCCGCGGGCGAACAAGTCGGCGTCGTGCGCGTTGAAGATGCACTCCGGCTTGCCGAAGAGGCAGGTCTGGACCTAGTAGAGGTTGCACCAGAGGCGCGACCACCCGTAGCCAAGCTCATGGACTTCGGGAAGTACAAGTATGAGGCCGGGCAGAAGGCACGCGATGCGCGCCGGAACCAGGCAAACACCCAGCTCAAGGAAATTCGTTTCCGCATCAAGATTGATGACCACGACTTCAATACGAAGACAGGTCACGTGAGGCGGTTCTTGGAGGGCGGCGACAAGGTCAAGGTAATGATCATGTTCCGTGGCCGTGAACAGTCTCGTCCTGAAGCGGGCATTCGGCTTCTGCAGCGTTTGGCGCAGCAGGTTGAGGACATTTCCGTCGTGGAGTCGTCTCCGCGTCAGGATGGCCGCAACATGACGATGGTTCTGGCTCCGATTCGTCGTAAGGCGGATGCGATGGCCGGCCAGCGTGAACGTCGCCAAGCTGCACGGGCACAACGTCAAGCGAAGCATGAGCAGCGTACGGCGCGTGAACAGGTGCGCCAGTCACGTTCCGACTTCTAAGAGCCCAAGGACTTCCGCCTAAGCCGTGACGGCGAAGGCGATCCCGAATCGAAAAGGAAAGATAATGCCAAAGAATAAGACGCACTCCGGCGCCAAGAAGCGTTTCCGCACCACTGGCAGCGGCAAGATCATGCGTGAGCGTGCAGGTATGCGACACCTGATGGAGCACAAGTCCTCCCGCAAGACCCGTCGCCTTGAAAAAGACGTGGTCATTGCACGCGCAGACAAGAAAGAGGTGCGTTCACTTCTGGGCAAGTGAGCGAACGGGAACGAACTGAGGAAGAGAACTTAAATGGCACGTGTGAAGCGTTCAGTTAACGCTAAGAAGAAGCGCCGCGATGTACTTGAGCAGGCATCCGGCTACCGCGGGCAGCGTTCCCGCCTTTACCGCAAGGCGAAGGAACAGGTTACCCACTCCCACGTCTACGCCTACCGCGATCGTCGCAACAAGAAGCGCGACTTCCGCCGCCTGTGGATCCAGCGCATCAACGCTGGCGCCCGCGCCGAAGGCCTGACCTACAACCGTTTCATCCAGGGCCTGAACCTAGCTGGGGTTGAGGTTGACCGTCGCATGCTGGCCGACATGGCAGTGAATGACCCGGCCGCGTTCAGTGGTTTGGTCCAGGTTGCGAAGGACGCGCTTCCGACGGACGTGAACGCACCTAAGGCTGCGTAAGCAGACCACAGGGCCACAGAGTCACTGAGAACGCCTGGTTCCGCACAATAGGTGCGCGGACCGGGCGTTCTCTGTTTGTGTATCTTTCGGGTTCCAAACCTTGTGGTAGCTCCGGTGCGGGGGTGACGGTGCCAGCAGGTAGGGTTTGCGTATGACGAACTTACCGCTCCTAGATAATCCGCGTTCTGACCGAATCAAGGCTGTATCAGCCTTGGCTGGACGGTCCGCGCGCAAGCGCAGTGGTCGGATACTGGTGGAGGGACCGCAGGCGGTGCGGGAACTTGTGATGCACCGCCCTCGCTCCGTCGTTGATGTGTATCTGACGGATGAACTGGAAATGCGGGACCCGGACTTAGCGGCGGCGGCGCGGGATGCGACGAAGTGGGTCCACAACGTCACCTGGGACGTCGCCAGGGCGATCAGCCCGGATTGTCAGGGGATCGCGGCGGTCGCACAGGCGGACGCGATCCAATCTGACGCGGCCTCAGTCTGGGACGGGTTGAGGGAGAGTGGCGAGGGCGGCGGGCGGTTCGTAGTTTGCCTCCCCGAAACTCAAGATCCGGGTAACGCGGGGACAATCATACGGACCGCCGACGCGATGGGTGCGGCGGCCGTTGTACTTGGCGCGGGAACCGCGGACCCATCCAATCCCAAGGTGATCCGCTCATCGGCGGGGTCGGTATTCCACCTCCCGCTATTGCGTGTCCCTTTGGAGACTGTGCGTGCGAATCTGCCCGCAGACCAGTGGCCGATCCTTGGGACGTCGGGTCACGATGCCGACATCACGCTGGACACGCTGACGGTAGCTGTTGGGGCTGGTGAAGGGGTTAGCGCGGCTGAATCGGTGCTCGCTCGCCCGCACGTGTGGGTTTTTGGTAATGAGGCGCGTGGGCTGGCTGCCGAGGACATCGCTTTGTGCGACCTGCTTGTGGAAATCCCCATCGCGGGTAAAGCGGAGTCTCTCAACGCTGCAGCGGCGGCTGCGATGTGCATGTATGCGTCGCACTTGGGCGCGCGCGTCGCCCTCGAACTGAAGAAGGGGTTGGAGGAGTAGCCCGTGAAGGTACGTGAGCTTAGTGAGGGGCAGCTAATCGCAACGATTCTGCCGTACCTGCCGCAGGGCCCGTTTGCGCAACTGGGTTCGGGGGATGACTGTGCGGTTGTTAGTGCCCCAGATGGCCGATTCGTGGTCACCACGGACGTTTTGGTGGAGGGGCAGCATTTTCGCACTGACTGGTCCACGGGGACAGAGGTGGGGGCCCGGGCTGCGGCGCAGAACCTTGCGGACGTTGCTGCGATGGCGGCCAGGCCGACCTCTTTGGTGGTTTCCATGGTGCTCCCACCGGACTTAGATGTTGCGTGGCTGGAAGACTTTGCCGGAGGTCTGGGCAATGAGGTCTTCCGTGCGGGGGCCGGTGTGGTCGGCGGTGACTTGAGCCGCGGCCCCGTCCTCGTAATATCCGTGACTGCCCACGGAACAACCGGTGGCGCGCCAGTCACGCGTTCCGGTGCGAAGCCGGGAGACACGTTGGCTGTGGTTGGGACACTCGGAAGGTCGGCTGCTGGGCTTGCTGCCCTTCAGTCCGGGGCGGTCGCGCCTGGCCTACACGGTGCGCAGGTGCCGACACCTTTCCAGGAACCAGTGGCGCTTTACAGAATTCCGAAGCCGCCGTTGGCGGCAGGGCTGACGGCTGCTGAGCGCGGTGCTAGCGCGATGATGGACATCTCCGACGGACTGGTGATGGATGCGGGGCGAATGGCGGAGTCGTCCGGCGTCGCACTGGACATAACCAGATACGGTCTACATGAGGATCTGAGTGCATTGCGTAAGGCCGGGAAGGCACTGGGTGTTGACCCTCTGGAGTGGGTGCTTTTTGGGGGAGAGGACCACGGGCTACTGGTTACATTTCCTCCCTACGTGCTGGTGACGACTCCGTTTCGGGCTATCGGAACCGTAGGTGAATACGGGGCGCTGCGTGGAGCGCACGGCGCGCGTGTCACGCTTGACGGGAGTCCGGTTACAGGAGGGTTTGACCACTTCGGCCGTGGTTAGCGACATTGACCCAACAGAATGGGGCCCCCGAACCAAGTGGTTTGAGGGCCCCAGACTCTATCTGCGCGAATCAGCCTGACGTTTGCGTCGGGCTTAGCTTCTGCGCAAACTCAGCATGATTCCACCCGAAAGCACCATGGCTGCTGCCATCAACATGAGCGGAACCCCTGTGCTGGCTCCAGTCTTAGCCAGTCCCTCCGCTGGCGCGGCAGGCGCAGGCTTCTGAGCTTCTGGCGTTGGCGCTGGCGTGGCGCCTAGGATGCGGAACTCCACGGTTTTGCTCCGGAAGCTCTGCTCACCCTTTGCTGTGACCTTCAACGTGCCGGGAACAGCATCAGCGGGGACCTTGAAGGTGCCCTTGAAGGCGCCATCGGTGTCCGCCTCAGCCGACCCCACGGCGACGCCGCCAATCGTGAACGTCACGGTCTCTCCGGGCAGGAAGCCGGTTCCTTCGATGGGGACATCCGCGCTTGGCTTAGCGCCGATGGCGTCGTCATATCCAGGAAGCGTGACTGTGACCGGGACTTCGGCAGAGCAGTTGTCTGCAACCTCGTCTGGGTATTCCCACGGGTCCACCCCGTCAAGTCGCCTAGTGTCGGAGGACAGGAAGATGCCGACCCCCGGGGCGCTTGTTCCAGCGGGCTCAGTGATCGTCCAGACGGTGGTGTGTGTGCCTGTGTCGGTTGTGGTAGTCCACTTATCGACGAATATCTGCTGGCTGTCATCCCACACTGCCACCTCAAATTCTCCGATCCCGGACGTCTTGACGGAAATAGAAACCAAGCATCCGTTACGCGTAATGTCCACGATGCCACCGTCTAGTTCCTGAGGAGCAGCCACAACTTTGAAGCCGGCACTGTCCGAACGGAAGCTGCTTTCGCCGTAGACGGTGATGGTCTTCGCACCCGGACTTGTTCCCTCTGGAACTGTGAAAGCACCACTGAACGCTCCGCTCTCGCTGGTGGTTGCCTGTCCCACCACGGTGCCCGCCGGCGCCGCTGTACTGGCCGCGGCAGCGGATGCGGGCTCTGCCATGATGAAGACAACGGTTTCTTCAGCAAGGAAGCCGGAGCCTGAAATTGCAACAGAGGCACCCGGTTCCACTCCTTCAGCAGGGTCATAGCCAGGTAGCGTCACTTCCACTGGCACTGCTGCGGAACAGTTGTCGGCGACGTCATGGGGGTATTCCCACGGGTCTATGTACTGGGCCTCGCTGCCATCGACGTACACATAGATGCCGACGCCTGAGGCTTCTTTCCCGGCGGGGTTAGTGATGGTCCAAACGGAAGTGTGCGTCCCATCTTCTGTCTCTGTCCACGAGTCTGACCAGATGACCCGCTCGTCGTCCCAGATTTCCAGGAGGAAGTCTCCAGATCCCGTCGTCTTCGTATTGATCGTTACCAAGCAGCCATCGCGGACGACGGAGTCAATCGTGATCGTCGCGACCGCTATGGCCTCAGCGGCGGGGTTCTCCTGCTCTTCAGTCTTTGTTGCTGGGGCCTCCGTGGCGGCGTCATCCGCATCCTTGGGAGCCTCAGCTTCATCTTTCACCGCAGCCGACTCAGCAACCCACTCACCGCTAGGAGCCGCTGCTTCTTCCTCTGCCTCTTCTGCCGGATCTGCCGCAGGCGCTTCTTCCGAAGGTGCGGGAGACTCCTCCGCCGCAGGTTCGGAAACGACCTCGGGCGCGGCTTCCGCTGCGGGCTCTGGTGCGGGTTCCGGCGCGGGCTCTGGCTCTGGAGCGGGGTCAGCTGCTGCTTCTACTGGCTCTGCGACAGTCGCGGGCTCCACGGTTGCGACGCTGCTTTCTTCGGGCGTCAAGGAATCGGAGGTTGCGTCTTCCGACGCGTATCCGACACCCCCAAATGCCATGAGTCCTATACCCAGCGCGCCAACTGAACCGGCGACGGTTCTTGCCGCTCTGCGCAGAAGCGGCCTTCCTCGGGTTTTCATCTTTGCTACCTCTCAATCGTTACGGCACGGATTCGCCACGTTGGTGTCAATGGGCCTGACGGCGCCAATGTCAAGTGACCGAGATAATCTCACATCCAAGTCTTGGCGGCGACGCCGCAAACGTCTATTGAACGGACGTATGAGAGTGGCGTTTTGGGGGTCATCATTTCGGGTGAGATCGCCAAAACTGCCGCGATTTCGCGCTTTTCGCGTAAGCGAGGAACAGGGGTGCCCGAACGCGGAGCGTCTCGGTGCTACCCGTTCCCACGCGCGACCCCACCCCCTCGGTTCGTGTTGAATCGGCTTAGCGATTGCGCCGATACGGAGCTCCGCTGATCCTTTTGCCGACTCTTCGTCATATGGGCCGCGTGCCCGGGAAACGGCAACTGCTTGTTTTCTAAGCTCACCAGATCGCCGCTATTGGTATAGATCGTCGCTGTGGCTGTGCGACAACGGCGATCTCAGGCGACAGCGGCGATCTAGCGTTAGCCCGTTTGACTAAGAGCCGCTCAAGGACGCGCACCAACGAAAGAAGCCCCCCGCCAACGGCAGAGGGCTTCAGACTAAGAAGAAGTGTGGGTTACTACGCAGCGCGCTGTACCCGATCACTCTTAATGCAGTTGGTGCAAACGTTCATACGCTTGGTTTCACCGTTAACACGAGCGCGCACGCGCTGAATGTTCGGGTTGAAACGACGGTTGGTGCGCACGTGAGAGTGCGAAACCGACTTACCGAACTGCGGGGACTTTCCACAGATGTCGCATACCGAGGCCACAAGGTCCTCCTCAATAGTTACCAAAGTAGTGCATGCCGCAGTTCATGCGGGCAGGCGCTTCACAGTCTTGGGGTCACCAAGCCCACGAAGCAACTTATCAAGATTAGCGGAACATGGGTGCTCCCCACAAACATAAGTGCCCGCTAACACCTGTCGAGTCGACCACATTCTTCACACCTCACCGGCCCTATTCTGGGGGCGAGGACGAAAGTGGCGCTCCGTCTGTGTGACATCCTAGTTCCGCTGATGTCGGAGGGTAGTGGCAGACTGGAACCCACGAACTTGTAGGGAAGGGGAGCGGCCGTGGCTCAGTTTACGTTGGACACCCCGTTGTCCCTGTGCCTGGGGAAGGCGGCGACAAAGCGGCTCACGGAGGCGGGCTTCATGACCGCTGGTGACCTCCTGTACTTGGCGCCCAGACGGTATTACACGTGGGGGACACTCACCAACATAGGGTGGCTCCGCGAAGGAGATGAGGCAACGGCGCTGGTGCGCGTGACCAGCGCAAACATGGTGCAGAACCGCTCCGGACGTGGCGTCAGGTTCGTGGTTAGCGTGACCGACGGTCAGCAAAACCTGACTCTCACCTTTTTCGCGAAGAACCAGTACATGCTGTCGCCGCACCAGCGGATGCTGCAACCAGGCGCAACTGTCCTTGTGTCCGGCAAAGTTGGCGCGTACCAGGGCAACCTGCAAATGGTTCAGCCGGAGTTTGAAGAGTTAGAGGATTCTTCGCCGGAGGCGGCCGCGCGCCGTGCGGGTCGACCCATACCTATATACAGGAGCATTTCTGGGCTGCCCTCGTGGAAAGTAGGTGCACTGATCCGCACCGTGTTGGAAGGATTAGACCCAGATTCGGTCCCGCGGGTTATACCCGAACCGGTAAGGCAACGGTACGGATTAACGACGGGGACCCAGGCGCTCAACTGGCTGCACGTGCCGACGCAGAAGGTGGACTGGGAGATCGCTAAGAGAACGCTGGCGTGGGAAGAGGCACTGGTCCTCCAGATGGCTCTGCTCTCAGGACGCGTTGACGCAACAGGGAAAAGAGTCCGGCGCGCATATCCGCTTAACACCGGCGTGGGGGCGGCCAGCAGCGGCGCTCCCCTCCAGGGCGCTACCGCTGACGAAGCAGTGGAGACGCCACGCACATCCATGGCTAAAGCTTTGATCCAGGCGCTCCCATTCCGGCTCACCGATTCACAACAGGTCGCGTGGGAAGAGATTGCAGGCTCCTTGGGGTCTGAAGAACCGATGCAGCGACTGCTCCAGGCGGACGTGGGTGCCGGCAAGACGGTGGTGGCGTTGCTCGCGATGGTTTCCGCTGTCGACACGGGGCTTCAGGCTGCGATGCTCGCTCCGACCGAAGTCCTAGCAAGGCAGCACTACGTCTCCCTGCATAGAATGCTTGATGCGGCAGGGTTGGACGTACCCATCCACCTTTTGACGGGGAAGCGGCCCGGCGTGGAACGTGACGCTGCCCTTTCAGCGCTTGCGGGAGGGGAGCCCGCCATAGTCGTGGGCACGCATGCCCTGATCCAAGATGGCGTGGAAATACCAAAGTTGGCATTGCTTGTCGTGGATGAGCAGCACAGGTTTGGCGTCGCGCAACGGGACAAATTACGCGAAGGGCGCGACATCACTCCGCACCTCTTAGTCATGACGGCCACCCCCATACCGCGGACAATTGCCATGACCGTCTTCGGTGACCTAGATGTGACACTGATGAAGGGGATGCCTCCGGGGCGCAAACCTGTGCAGACGCACCTGATCAACAACCACAACAAAGTGTGGATGGAACGGATCTGGAGTCGTGCCCGCGAAGAAGTGGAAACGGGCGGTCGTGTGTTCATTGTCTGCCCCAGGATTGACGTCAAACCTGAAGAAGGAATCGACGCTGGGGCAGACGCGGAACTGCTAGAAGATGGCGAAGCAGACGACGGCTCGGTGTGGGCTGATGTTCCCGCTGCCTCCGTGGTTGTCGACGACTTACGCAACATGCCGGAGCTGGACGGGATACGCATCGGGTTGGCACATGGACGCCGCACACCAGAGGAAAATGCGCAGGCGTTCGCTGACTTCGCAACTGGGGACGCCCCGATATTGGTGGCAACCACCGTGATTGAGGTTGGAGTGGACGTTCCAGAGGCGACTCTGATGGTGGTTCTGGGGGCTCAAAGATTCGGGTTGTCGCAGCTCCACCAGCTGCGTGGTCGGGTTGGCCGTTCCGACGCCCAGTCAGTTTGCCTCCTTGTCTCACCGCCAACGGACAACAAAGTCACGGCGCAACGCCTGCAGGCCATGGCGGAGACCACGGATGGGTTCGCGCTGGCTGAGGTCGACCTACGTCTACGCAGTGAGGGTGACGTGCTGGGGCAATCTCAGTCAGGCCGCTTCTCCGGTTTGCGGTTCCTATCTATTCGCTCCGACGCAGGTGTCATCGCTTCCGCTCGGGCAGTAGCCGAAGAAATATTAGAGGACGACCCATCACTCAACCGATACGGTGATCTCAGGGTACAAGTCGCTCGATCCATCGGTGACGACGTTGTCTGGCTGGAACGGAGTTAGGCGAATGACCAGGATAATCGCCGGTGAAGCGAAGGGGCGGAAGCTCTCGGTTCCTGCAAAAGGCACCCGGCCCACGTCAGACAAAGTTCGCGGAGCAATCTTTTCCCGGCTCGACAGTTGGGGTGTAGTTGAAGACGCAGAGGTCTTAGATCTTTTTGCGGGATCCGGGGCCCTTGGTATCGAAGCGATATCGCGCGGCGCCGCCACGGCCGTCCTCGTCGAAAAATCTGGACCCAACGCCAGTGTGGCTAAACGTAATGCTGAGATGGTGGGGTACAGGAAGAAAGCTCAGGTCGTGACGGCTGATGCAACTGCGTATCTGCGCGGTTTGAGCAAAGTTGTGCGCGGTTTCGACCTCGTGTTCATCGATCCGCCCTACTCGCTGACGGAGGAAGCTGTCACGGAAGTCCTGACCGCCTTGGTGCCACATTTAGATCAGGAAGCGACCGTCGTCCTGGAACGTGACGTGCGTTCCCCGGCGCCCTCGCTTCCAGACGCCCTCGATTTCATAAGCGAACGCAGATGGGGGGACACCACTGCGTGGTTTCTCAAGGTTGCAGGCAGTGAGACTTAGGATTGGGCCATGGTGAGCGCACTATTTCCCGGCAGTTTTGATCCTGTTACGAACGCGCATGTAGATCTTGTCAAACGTGCGTGTGAAGTCTTTGACAAGGTCATCGTTGCGGTTGGCTACAACCACAAGAAGCCCGGCTGGCTCCCCGTCGCTGACCGCGTGCACCTGCTAACCATGGCGCTTAGTGAAGCTGGCCTCACGAATGTAGAGGTGACTACGTTCTCTGGACTTGCGACCGACCTCGCTACTGAAATCGGCGCGAATGCGATTGTGAAGGGGCTGCGCGGGCCAGCGGACTGGCAAACCGAATACGTCCAAGCAACCGCGAACCGACGCCTGACCGGAATAAACACGCTCCTGATCCCAACCGCGCCAGAGTTCTCTGCGTTGTCGTCTTCGGTTATCCGGGAGCTTGTGGCGTTTGGCGCACCCACAGCGGGGCTTGTCCCCGAAGTGGTTGAGGAGCGTATGAGGGTGTTGGGCAAGAAAGACGGACCCTCGGAACCTACACTGTAAGGAACTGAGCCAAAAAGACCGGTGAATGCCCAAGCCCAGGGTGACACCAACAGAAGCAGGAGCGCGTGATGCCGCAACGTTATGAGGAACACAAGGAAGAACTGGACGTATCGGTGTCCGCCCCCCACGATGAGTTTGCGGTATCGGAAGCGGTCGGTGACGACGTTTACGGCCCCTCCACCGTCATCGCAGCATTGGACCAGATTGAGCTGCTGGTAGAGAACGCGCGTGCCGTGCCTCTGTCGGCGAACATCGTTCTGAACAAGGCTGAGATACTGGATCTTGTAGGTCAGGCGCGCGAAGCACTTCCTGAAGACTTAGTCGCTGCGGACGCAGTGGTTGCCGACGCTGACGCGGTGCTGAGCCGCGCTGACAATGTTGCGGAGGCTGCGGTCGCGGAGGCGACTGCAAGGTCCCGGATCCTGCTTGATGAGGCGCGTGACAAGGCTGATACGGTTCTGGCCGAAACGGCTGATGAGGCCGCGCGCAAAGTGGAGCGGGCTAACGAAGAGGCTCACCAAACGCGCGCCCGCGCGCAACAAGAAGCCGAAGCCATTCTGGACGATGCACGCGCCCAAGTTGAACGCCTTGTCTCAACTGATCACATTACGGAGATGGCGCAGCAGCACGGCCTCGAAATTGTGCAGCGCGCGAAGCGTGAAGCGGCGGCGTTGCGCAAGGGCGCTCAAGACTACGTATCTAACTCCTTGGGTCAGACTGCCACGCTTCTGGAGGATCTCCTGCGCCGCACCGAAGCAGGAGTAAAAGCACTTGCAGACCGCGAAGAGGTTGACGAACCAGCTAACATCGACTTGGACTGATGCCGACCACCGGCGCAGACCAGTAGAAGGCCGCGGGGCCAATTGGAGTTGAAGTGAGCAACAAAGGTGACTTGGTGCTGTCCTTACGGGACCAGCCCAGGCAGGAAGGCAGTCGCAAAGAGCATGACCTTAACTGGGTCGTCCCAGACGGTTGGGATACGGAAGTTCTTAGCTTGCCGGAGGGTACGGTCGTCCCGCTTCACGTTGCGGTAACCAGCATCGAAGAGGGCGTTTTGGTGGAGGTTGAGGCATCGACCCGCCTGGTCGGACAATGCGTACGCTGCCTTGAGCCCGCCGTAGTCCCTGTCCAGTTGTCTGCCGCAGACGTCTACTTTGAGTCCCCCACAAAGGGAAGAAGGAAGGCGCGCGGACGCGACGGAGACATTGAAGTAACCGGTGATGAGCTTGATGAGGACCTCCTCATCGACCAAGACACCGTTGACCTCGAACCGCTCCTGCGTGACGAAATGTTCTCTGACGCACCGTTGCAACCGCTGTGCTCAGAAGGCTGCCAGGGCATCTGTGAACACTGCGGTCGCCTCTTCAAAGACTTAGAACCAGGGCATTCGCACCAGTTCATAGACCCCCGGTTTGCCGCCCTTGCATCGCTCCTTGACGACACTGATGAATCCGCACCCAACGACGATCCTTCAGGTCGGGACGATGACGGGGGTCGTGACTGACGTGGCAAAAAAGAAGCCCAGTGGCGCCGCCAACGCTGACGTGTCGGAGCTACTTGAAGTCTGGGGTGCCCACGTCGACCCCGAATTGCTCATCTTGGCGCTAACGCACCGTTCCTTCGCGAATGAGGTCGGGGATCTTCCAAATAATGAGCGCCTGGAGTTCCTAGGGGACTCCGTATTATCCATCGTTGTCACGGATGAGCTCTACCACCGTTTCCCTGACGTCGCCGAAAGTGAACTGGCGCGTCTGCGTGCCGCCGTGGTTTCCCAGAAACCCTTAGCGGAGGTCGCATCATCGATTGGCTTAGGGCAGTACATGCTGTTGGGTGTTGGGGAGAACAAGACGGGGGGAAGGGGCAAGGCATCCATTCTCTCCGACACGTTTGAGGCGCTGATCGGCGCCACCTACCTCTCTAGTGGTCTGGAACCAACGCGGGAAATCCTGCTGAAACACCTGTCATCGGTCATGCGACATGCGGGAGATCCCGAGGCCAAAGCCGACTGGAAGACACCCCTGCGCGGGTATGCGCGTGAGGAAGACCTGGGTGAAGTGACGTTCGAGGTTGAGGGCAGCGGCCCCGATCACGACCGTTCTTTCCGTGCGGAAGCCAAGGTCGGTGGGCAGGTTTGGGGCGTGGCTACAGATGGCTCCAAGAAGTCCGCGGAGAATGCTGCAGCCCGCGCCGCACTGGAAAAGATCCGTGCCCACGCGCCTGAAGGTGGAGACGGCATTGCCTGAACTGCCCGAGGTTGAGACCATCCGCCAAGGGCTCGCGAAAAGAGTCGTCAATCACCGCATAGAACAGGTTTTGGGCACGGGGTCTCGCCTTGTTCGCAATAACCCCCAGGGGATGGCTGACCTGCATGCGCATCTTGGCGGTGCGCGCGTCGCGGCCGTCTCCCGCAGGGGGAAATTCATGTGGATGGAGTTTGAGGAGTCGGACTTCGCCCTCGTCATTCACCTTGGCATGTCAGGGCAGGTGCGTGTGCGTCGGCGGTTGCCGGCCGAACCCGGGCGTCATGAGCATGTTCGCCTGCTCCTAGACGACGGGACCGCAGTTTCGTTCGTGGACCCGCGAACGTTCGGTCACCTCACCATTTCCCGGTTGCACGAGGACGTCACGGGGAGGCACGTTCCCGAAACAATGCGCGCCGTCGCACCCGATCCGTTCGAGGACGTGCCGAGGGAAATCTTCACCTCCGCCCTCGCCAAAACCAGACGCCACGTGAAGACGGCTCTCCTGGACCAAAGCGTGGTTTCGGGAATCGGTAACATTTATGCTGACGAAGCCTTGTTCCGTGCACGTTTTCACGGCACGGTGCGGTCCGCCGACCTAGCGCAAGAGGATGCGGCAACAGTGATCGACGCGGCACGACTTGTCATGGGACGCGCGCTGCAGGTCGGTGGCACTTCATTTGACGCTCTTTATGTGGATACAGAGGGCAATCCCGGCTATTTTGAGCGTTCTTTGCGTGTCTATGGCCGCGTGGGACGCCCGTGTAGGGATTGTGGCACCACGATCGCGCGAGAAGTAGTGGGAGGTAGATCACACTTCTTCTGCCCGCAGTGTCAACCGGTTCCACGCGATATCGGTGCCTAACAGGTGCCGACGTGAAGTAACTCTGCGTTTGTGGGACTTTTATCCCCTATTATGGACGCGTGACTAGTAAGGAAGAGTCGATGCAACCTGTCATTCGCGTGATGATTGTGGACGACCATGAGATTGTGCGCCGCGGAATAGCCGACATCGTTGACCGTGACCCTCGGTTCCAGGTCGTGGCGGAAGCGGGTTCTGTGGAGGACGCGCTGCGCCGTGGTGCACTGGTGGCGCCGGACGTGCTGCTGGTGGATCTGCAGCTTCCTGACGGCACAGGGATCGACGTGATGCGGGGATTCAAGGCGTTCAACCCGGCCGTCAAGCCGATCGTGCTCACTACGTTTGACGACGATTTGGCGTTGTCGGAGGCCCTGCAGGTAGGAGCCCGCGCCTATGTGCTAAAGACGATCCGGGGCAGCGAAATTAACGACATCGTCGCGGCAGTCGCCGAAGGACGTGTCCTCCTGGATGAGGCGACGGTGACACGGCGCAGGGCTGAAGCCAATGATCCGACGGCGTCGCTCACGCCTTCGGAGAAGCGCGTCCTGGACCTCATTGGCGACGGCATGTCCAATCGTGAGATTGGTGAGCGGCTGGGAATAGCTGAGAAGACCGTGAAGAACCACATCACGTCTTTGCTGGCGAAGATGGGTTTGCAGCGTCGCACGCAGGTTGCAGCCTGGGTGGCGTCACAGCGTTCCGCCCCGTGGCGTCAGGGCAGTTAGCCCCCTCTAACCCAACGGGCTACGCCACACCAGAGATGTTCCGCGACCACGCGGCCCTGAACTCATAGCGAATGACCCCCCGTGGGCTTCCGCCCTGCGGAGCATATTGGATAGACCTGAGTTTCGGTCCCGGCTGGGGTCCACGCCCTTGCCGTCGTCCACGATCACCACTTCGACCTCGCCCGTCAGACCCCGCCCAAACACGCTGACACGAACCTGAGCAGAATGCGCACGCGCATGTCGCGCCACGTTTGTGAGCGCTTCGCGGACGGTCGCGACGATGTCTTCGCTGAGGGCGCTTGCTACCCGTTCTGGTGCTTCCTCCCTGAACTCTTCCAGGCGTTGCGATCCGGGTGCAAGCACGGCCCCGTCGACCTCGAACACTAGAGTCGGCGCGAAACCTAAGCTGGTGCGGGCTTTGGAAGCCTCACGTTCCAACGCGTCTACCAGCCCGACCTCATCGTCCTCATCCCTGAGCCTGTACACAATCCGGCGGATCTGGTGGACGGCCTCATCAAGGTGGTCCATCGCCTCCCGCAACGCGATGCACGTGCGCCTGCGCGACAGACCATCCTCCACTTCCGAATGCAGTTTCTGGAGGAGCATTCCCGTCGCGAACAGATCTTGGATGCCCAGATCATGCAGGTCACGGCTGATCCGCTCTCTCTCTTCAAGAAGAACTGCGAAGTCGTGGACCTGACTTGAACTGATCAGGTCCAGTGTCAGTGCACCTTGGCGCACAAACATCATTGCATCCGCTTGATCTTCGTCTGCGAAACTGTCTGCCTCCGGATCCCGCCTCACAACCAGACAGCCCAAGAGAATGCCTCCGGTATGGAGAGGCAGGTAGAGGGTGTTGCCTCCGCCTACCGGCTCTCCATCCTCTAACAGGGACATGATGGGCGGCGCAACGTCAAAGAACGTCCCCACCAGGCTCAACGCTTCTTTTCCGGCGGCCAGCTCACATATCCACGATCCACCCACCGAGGGCAGGTAGAGTGCTGCATCAGCGGAGTTGGCTGCCCGAAGAGCCTCCTCAACGAACAGTTCTAGCGTGTCATCGCGGTCATCAGAGGCAGCGGTCGCAAGTGCACCAGTGAACGACTGCGTTGCCTTACACCACGGGTTGTGCGTGCTCATTTCGTCTCCTGTCTTGCGGCCCAATGGTAGGAGGGCAGTGTTTCCACGAGTTCTGCGTGGGTCCCACTTGCCAGTACACGTGCCGCTGAGTCCGGTGTCGGTCCGGGTTCGAGGACGAGGACGAGGTCGGCATCCTCCAGCCCCGACAGCCGGTGTGTCACGACGACCAGGCCCCTGTTGTCGCCCCGTCCAGCGAAGAGAGCCGCTAAGACTGCGTCTGCGGTCTTGGAATCTAGGTGCTCACCAGGTTCGTCCAGCAGCAGGAGGCGCGCGGGAGAAGCCAGGGCACGCGCCAGCAACAGCCGCCTACGTTCCCCACCAGAGATTGTGGTTGCACCCACCCCAAGCAGCGTGTGGATCCCATTGGGAAGGGAATCCAGCCAGTCACCAAGGCCGACGGTATGAAGGAGTTCGACCGCGTGCTCCTCGCTTAGGTCCCCCTGTGCGACGCGCAGGTTCTCATAGACCGTGGTGGCGAACACGTGAGCATCCTCCGTGGTGAGGGCAACCTGGCGGGTCACCTCACCACGGTCCGCATTCCAAAGGGGTGCGCCGTCAAGGGTCGCTTCTCCACTCTTCGGCTCAAGCATGCCAGCCAAAGTGTAGAGCAGCGTCGTCTTGCCGATGCCCGATGGGCCGACGATTGCAACAATCTGGCCCGGGCTGAGTGACAGGTTGACATCATCCAGTGCGACGCCTCTGCCTGGCCATCCGACGGAGAGATGATTGGCGCGGATGTGTGGCTTGTCGGCATGGGGGACTGCGTGGGGTGCGGACTCTTCTGTTTGAGCGGGTCCAAGCAAATCCACTATCCTTTCGGCGGCACGCGCGGAACGGATGAGTTGCACGGCGGCCGGCCCAAGATCAGCCGTTCCTTCAAACGCGGACAGAGGCGTAAGTACCAGCACCGCGAGGGCGACGGCCGCCACGAATCCGGCGTTCGTCTCAGGTATGGCCACGATCAGTATGCCGACCACCGTCGCGCCCATCGCGAATTGGTCGAGGGCGGCCGCGAACGCCGCGGGGCGCGCTGACATCCCGCGTGCCCTGTCAAGCCGGCGCGAAGTCGCCGCAAGGCGTCTGTACGTGCCATCCAGGTCTTGAGCAACAGCCTGCTCATCCGCGGATTCCAAGAGCCCCAGGGTGGTCACCGACAGCTGCTGGCGAGCAGCCTGTTCTTCTTTCTCGGCCACCCGCGCCGCCCTCGACATAAGGAGAGGAGCGAGGACGCCTGACACCAGCATTCCCACCGCCAAGATGATGGCGGCGGGCACCGACAGGAACGCGAACCCGATGACGGTTCCGACACCTACGATGGCTGCCACCGCGAAGGGAAAGAGAGATTTCACGACGAAGTCGCCCACAGCATCAATGTCGGCGCCGATGCGCGCCAGAAGGTCACCTCTTTGGATAGCGGCAACCCTGTCGATCGGGCCGTCACTGAGGGCATCGTACACACTGAGGCGCAGAGAATCCATGCCTTCTAGCGCCACCTTGTGGCTGGCTAGGCGCTGCATGTATCGCAGCAGAGCCCGAAGAATTCCGAACATGCGAACCGAGGTAGCGGCAACGGAAAGGTAGAGAACCGGCGGCATTTGGGAGGCACGCGCGATCAGCCACGCTGAGACGGCGGCCAGCCCTATCGCGGATCCGAGGCCGGCGACCCCATACACCAACGAAATGGCCATCCCACCGGGCTTTAGGCCAAGCATCTTGAAGACCCTGTTTAACGCGTTTCTTTCGCTGCGCGTGAGGAACCATGTCATGGCTTGACCTCCAGTTCGACATCGTTGGCAGCGTTGAGAGGGCGCAGGGAAGAAGGGTCCAACAGTTCAGGTAGAGATCCGGAGAGGTCCATGAGTTCATACGCATCACGCAGTTGTGGGAATTCCTCAATCTCCTCAGCGCTAGCAGCAGCGGTTTCGACGCGGATCACCGTGTCTGCTGCCTTCACGACAGCGTTGCGATGCGCGATGACCAATACGGTTGAGCCTGATTCAGTCAGTTCCTCAAGAACCGACACGACCTGACTTTCACTTACAGCATCCAGGTGGGCTGTCGGTTCATCTAGGATCAGGAGGCTTGGGCGGCGCACAAGTGTGCGCGTCAGCGCTAGGCGTTGCCGCTGGCCGACAGACAGTCCCACGCCCCCGAAGCCAATGGTGGTTTGCCATCCGTCGGGTAGCGTGGCCACGACATCGTTGAACCCGGTTGCCTCGGCTGCTTTCAGCACTTCCGCGGGTATCTCCCTAGCCTCAACGTCCGCGTCATCGGTAGTGGGCGAGGGCGGCGAAGCGTTTGGATCCCCTCCGCTCTCATCGTTATGGCCTAGGACGTTCGACAAAACCGTTCCCGGAATGATGGTTGGGTGCTGCGGGATCCAGGAGATGTGTTCCCACCAGGCTTGCGGGCGGAACTGGGCCACGTTGACGTAGTCTCCGCTTTCATCTTGGGCTGTAATCATGCCGCGCGTAGCGTCCTCGAACCCAAGTAGAACCTGCACAGTCGTGGACTTTCCGGCACCGGACGGGCCGACGAGCGCCGTGAGCGTGCCGGGTTCTATTGACGCGTTCAAGTTGTGTGGGGCCCAAGCGCCGCGGGCAGCGACTGACAGATTTTCAATGTGGATTGGGTTTTGGCCAGCGGGAGCGGGCAGCACGTCACCGCGTCTAGGCTCTGGTTCTTCAAGGATGGCAAAGCACTCTTCAGCGGCAGCGACACCGTTAGTTGACGCATGGAACTGGGCGCCGACCTGGCGCAGCGGCTCAAAGACCTCTGGGGCCAGCATGATCACGACAAGGCCGACTACAAGTGGAACATCTCCGCGCACCATCCGCATGCCGACCTGCACTGCGACGAGGGCCACGGAGAGCGTGGCTAGGAACTCCAGAACACCGCCAGACAGGAATGCGACGCGCAGCGTCTGCATGGTTGTGTGCGTGTTCTGCTTAGAAAGGCGGATTAGGTGTTCACGCGGGCCTTTCTCACGGCCAAGCGCCCTAAGGGTCGGCAGACCGGTTAGGAGGTCCAGCAGTTGCGCACCAAGGCGCTCCATTGCGACCAGTTTTTTCTGAGAGAAACCCTGGGTCATTTTGCCGACCAAAACCATGAAGAGCGGTATCAGTGGAATCACGATGAGCGCGATGAGGGCCGACCAGAAGTCAAGGTAGAGAATCGACAAGAGTGCCAGGGGAGTGACAGTGACGACTAGGAGTAGCTGGGGGAGGAACTTCACGAAGTAGGGTTCAAGGTCGTCCAGGCCCCGTGTCAGAAGTGTCGCCGTTTCGGTAGCGTGGCGGGCGCGCCAACGCGGTCCTAGGCGCACTGCTTTGCGTGTGACCTCTGTCCGGAGCTGATCGATGGCTTGGTCTGCGGCGCGGTGAGCGCGAGCCTCACGGACATAGGTGGCCAGCGCGCGAAGGGCGACTACCACTGCCAGCAGTCCGATTGTGGGGAGCACACTTTGGAGTGATGCGCCCCTGGTCACTACCGGGCTCACTGAGTGTGAGATGAGGAAGGCTTGCGCGATGACGAGGGCGGCCGTCAAGAGGCCCAACGCAGCGATCTCCACAATGAATCGACGGGTCGACTTCGCGTACTTCAAGAGACGGGGATCAAGCGGTTTCATTGCTCCATTGTCCCAGATGATCCGTGGGCGGGGACAGCCGAGATCTGGGAACCCGTGCCTTGCCTCCGACGGGTCCTACCACTTCACCTTTATGCAGCGCTTCATAGAAAGGGCTGTGGGGTCTGGTTGGTTCATGGCCTGCGTGGTTGGTTGTCCCGCGGGCATGTTG
>CAYFOT010000001.1:0-9976 GCA_964344825.1 uncultured Actinomyces sp. | reverse complement strand
ACGCCGGTTTCGGGACCTTTCGCGCTTTTTCTTCGAAGAACCCTAGACAGGGTACAGGCACACGCCAGACGCTCATCCACCACAACCCGTCCCAAGAGCCGCTCTGACAGTTGCTGAGCGCGGACCTCTCTACGAAGCCGCAGTTGAGCGCAAGAAGAAGCCCGGTGCCTGAGCGGATACCGCTTACAGACACCGGGCTTCTTCCTTGGTTCGAGCTTCCTAACGGCTCACAGCCATCAGCCAAGAGCCATCAGGAACAAGTGGGGTCACTCCATCTTGCCGGTCAGGAAGTTCGCCTTGGGACGGATCTTGTCCGGCAGCAAACCAGTTGGTTGCATGTCTTTGGAGCTAACTCTTCCGCGGAACACCCAGTACGACCACACCGTGTACGCCAAGACGACTGGCACCAGCACCAGCGCAACAACCAGCATTACGGTGAGGGTGCCCTGAGTTGAGGCAGCCCACTCCATCGGCTGGGAGTACGCCGCGTCAATGGAGGACTTCATCGTGTAAGGCGCCATTGTTGAGAACACCCACGCCACAGCGCCTGCGATACCGATTGAGGAGAAGGTGAACGCCCACCCTTCCTTGCGCATCGAAGGCTGGGAGAAAGCGGCAGCCAAGATCAGGCCGATCGCTGCGATCAACAGCGGGACCCAAGCCCAAGCATTCGCGGAGTACGCCAGCTGTCCCCAGATGACCCACACCGCACCCAAGACGACTGCCACAATGGAAGCCTTCCCGGAGATCGCAGTGGCGCGCTTTTCAACGGCACCCTCTGTCTTCATGGCAAGGAACTGAGATCCGTGTGCCAATGAGATTGCCACCATGGTTACGCCGCCAAGGATTGCGTAGACGGTGAAGAGCGACCAGAAGCCACCGGTTAGGTTGAACACGATGTCTCCGTTGGTCAAGGAACCCGCTACCGCTGAAGCATCAATTGTCGTGGCGTGTATGCGCCCGTCGATCACCGCTGTTTGCTGCGCCTCGATCTTCATACCTGAAACCAGGTTGGAGAACGCGACACCCAGAACCAGCGGGACAGCGAAGGAGGTAACGGTCTGGAACCAGTCCCAAGTTGCAACCCACTTGTCAGACTGAACCTTTGAGCGCCATTCAATGGCCATAATGCGCAGAATCAGCAGTACCAGCAGCAGGAACAGTGCCATGTACATGCCGGAGAACCAGGTCGCGTACCACAGCGGGAATGCCGCAAATGTGGCGCCGCCAGCGGTGAGGAGCCAAACTTCGTTTCCATCCCAGTGCGGGCCAATGGTGCGAACGACCGCGGAGCGTTCCTGCTTGGTCTTCCCGACGACGTGGATGAGCATCCCGACGCCGAAGTCGAATCCTTCAAGAACTAGATACATGGTCCACAGGACCGCGATGAGAATAAACCAGATAACTACTAGGGCTGTCATTTCAATCTGCTCCTATCAGTATCCGAAGTAGAGGGACTGGGCTGCTTCACTCTTGGACTTCTTGCCCGGAGTGTAGGACACGCCTTCGATGACGTACCTGCGCATCAGCCATACCCAAATAACGCCAAGACCGAAGTACAGGACGGTGAACAGGATCATGGTTGTTAGCATATGTCCCGCGCTGACCGACGTTGAGATTCCAACTGCGGTCAACTGGTTCACATCGCCAAGCGGCTCACCGTTTTGCATGGCCGCAATGTTGGGATACACAACCCACGGTTGACGTCCGATCTCTGTGAAGATCCAGCCGAAGGATGATGCTAAGAAGGGCATGGGCAAGGAGATTAGACCGAACCATCCCAGCCACTTGGATGTGGGGACGCGATCCTTTCGGATGGCCCACAGGCCCCACAGTGCAAGGATTGCGGAGAATCCTGCCAACCCGATCATGAGTCTGAACGTCCAGAAGACCGGCATCTGCGGTGGAATGAATTCGTACTGAGAGGCATCCCCATACTTCTGAACAAAGACCTCACTGCCGTTCATGAGCTCAACCATGCGCTCCTGAACATCCGCGACGCCTTCTGCCGGCGCTGAGAATGAGTTGGTGGCCATGAACGACGCAACGCCTGGAACTGTAATGATCCGGGTCGGCTGTGCGCCGTCCCGATCCAGCGGGCAGTCACCGAACATTGCGATGGTAAATGCCGCACCTTCCGTATCCACGCAGATACCTTCCGCAGCGGCCATCTTGGCGGGCTGAAGTTCAACCAGCTCTTGGCCCTGGAAGTGTCCGGTACCCGCGGTGCCTAGGCCACCAATGATGATTACGATCAAGCCGAAGATCGTGATAGGGCGCCACACGTAGCGCGCCTCAGCCATACCGGCTTCGCCGCCCTCACGTGCCGCGCGGGTCATCCACCAAACAGCGATACCAGCGATGAACGTGCCGGAGAGCAGCCAGGCGGAGGTTACGACGTGGCCGAAGGTAAGCCAGGTAACGGGGTTCAAAACCAACTGGAAGAAGCCCCCGACCCCATCAAGTTCCGCACGCCCTGTCTCAGGGTTGAACACGGCGCCAACGGGATGCTGCATCCATGCATTAGCACTGAGGATCCACAGAGCCGATAGGTTCACGCCAATGGTGACCATCCAGATTGTGAGGAGGTGTATGCCCTTCGAGATTCGCCCCCATCCAAAGATCCACAGACCAAGGAATGTGGACTCTATGAAGAACGCCAACAGTGCTTCGATGGCAAGAGGTGCGCCGAATATATCCCCGACGTACCGGGAGTACTCCGACCAGTTCATTCCGAACTGGAACTCCTGCACGATGCCTGTGGCAACGCCAAGTGCGAAGTTAATTAGGAAGAGCTTTCCGAAGAAGCGTGTGGCTTGCAGCCATGCTTCTTTACCTGTCGCGTACCAGAGCGTCTGCATGATTGCGACGCACAGTGACAATCCAATCGTCAGAGGTACAAGGAAGAAGTGGTAGACGGTTGTGATGCCGAACTGCCACCTTCCGATTGCGACAGTGTCAAGCGCTGTCGTTAGGACATCCATTTACAGGGCCTTTCATCTGTGTCTGTAATGAAACACTTAAGTCCATCGAAGTTGGTCATGAGTGCCGCCGGACACATCGTGGCTCCGTTGCTCCCCGTCCAACCGCGCTCAGGACATTGGTCACTCACAAATCTACCGCCACCGGAGAAGTGGCGCGCGGTATTGGGGCATTTTAATGTCACAGGTTGCTTGCAATTCCTCGGCGTGTCCTGAAACTGTCCGCCACCTTCCGCCGTTTCACGCCGTGTTCGGAGTGCGGGCGCTTCGCTGATGGTGGAGCCTACAGGGATCTATTGGAGCGTCGGGGTAGTATGAGCGTTGAGGATCCCCGAACGCACCTTCGGGTGGCGCAGGCAAAGTACTTGGTGAAACACCGGGGAAACGCCGTAGCCAAGCAATGGTCCGTCAAGTCTTTGGTCCAGTTTCATGGATGCGTAATTGTTCTGGTGCGGCGCCCCGGTGCGGGAGTGCGCTGCGCCGTTGGAGTAAAAATTGAGTAGCGACGAAACCGGGAGCCTGAAAGCTCCCCAAACGCCCGCATCGACACTGCTTTTCCAGGCGCCGGAGTTCACGGCGCCCGTATTCGTGGAGCCGGCCGGCGCGCCCGCAAGGAAGGGTGGAAGTGAGGGCGGTGCGCGACGCCCCCAGCGGGACGACGCCCAGAACCGTCGGCCGAAGGCACAGGAGACAGATAGTGTCGACGAAGTAGAGGCGCGGTCGGCAAAGACCGATTCTGACCGGCATGGTTCTTCCAAGAAGGGGAAGTCGAAGCCGGCGAAGTCCTCAAAATCCAACAAGTCTGCAAAGCCAGCCAAGAATGCCCAGCCCGATCCAGAAGCGGAAGAGCCGCCCGCGGGAACAGATGGGGGCGAGGGCGGGGCGCAGGCAGGCCCTGAACAGGACGCCTCCCCGACAAGGCGTCGGCGCAGGCGCGCCCGTAGCGACGGTGCAGATGCCGATGCGTCGGACGATCAAGTTCAGTCCATCAAGGGGTCGACCCGACTTGAAGCCAAGCGGATGCGCAGGCGGGAAGGTCGCAAGGAGGGGCGCAGGCGTCACTCCATTACGGAGGCGGAGTTCCTAGCGCGCCGCGAATCCGTTGACCGACGCATGATCGTGCGCCATGAAGACGGTTCCGACCAGATTGCGGTCCTTGAGGACGGAATCTTGGTGGAGCACTTTGTTGCCAGACGCACCAACCAGTCGATTGTTGGGAACATCTATCTGGGGAAAGTCCAGAATGTTCTGCCTTCCATGGAGGCAGCCTTTGTTGACATTGGCAAGGGACGCAACGCGGTTCTGTACGCGGGGGAGGTCAACTGGGATGCCCTCGGAATGCAGGGGAAGCCGCGCCGAATTGAGTCGGCGTTGGCGCCGGGGGATAACGTCCTCGTGCAGGTCGCGAAGGATCCAATCGGGCACAAGGGCGCGCGTCTGACCAGCCAGATTACGCTGGCGGGGCGCTACCTCGTCCTCGTCCCCGGATCAACGGTCTTGGGGATCAGTCGTAAACTGCCGGAAAATGAGCGCGCACGCCTCAAGAAGGCGCTGAAGCAACTGGTTCCGGAGGGAACAGGCGTTATTGTCCGGACCGCGGCTGAGGGTGCCACTGAGGAGCAGCTGGGCGACGACGTGAAACGCCTAACCAGTCAGTGGGAAAAGATTGAGAAGAAGGTAGCGACCACACGCAAAGCCCCGGTGCTGCTGCGCGGGGAGCAGGAGATGGTTGTGCGCGTGGTGCGTGACCTCTTCAATGAGGACGTCGCCAGCCTGATCGTTCAGGGCGATGAAACTTACCAGACTGTGCACGAGTACGTGGAGGAACTGTCCCCGGAGCTCCTGGATCGCCTTGAGAAGTGGAACTCCAAGGAAGACGTTTTTGATGCGAAGAATATCCGCTCCCAGCTCGCCAAGGGCATGGACCGCAAGGTTTGGCTGCCCAGTGGTGGCACACTGATTATTGAGCGGACGGAAGCCCTCACTGTCGTAGACGTGAACACGGGTAAATTCGTGGGTTCCGGCGGCACGCTGGAAGAGACGGTGACGCGCAACAACCTGGAGGCGGCAGAGGAAATTGTCCGTCAACTGCGCCTTCGTGACATCGGTGGGATCATCATCATCGACTTCGTCGACATGGTGCTGGAAGCGAATAGGGAGCTGGTGTTGCGCCGCCTCGTTGAAGCCCTTGGGCGCGACAGGACGCGGCATCAGGTAACGGAGATTACGTCGCTCGGTCTGGTCCAGATGACGCGCAAGCGTGTTGGTGAGGGGCTGGTGGAGGCGTTCTCGACGACGTGTGATGAGTGTGAAGGACGGGGTTTCATCGTCCACGACCACCCGGTTGAGCGCGGCCAGACCCCGCCTAGGGCGCGTCGGAAGCAGGTCGGTGGGCATCAGAACCCGCCACGTCAGAATGAGGGGCGAGGGCGGGAGCGTCAGAAGGAAGACCGCACCTCAACGGATAGTCACGTGGGTGATGAGAAAGTGAAGTCGGCGCTGTCTGCGATTGCGGCGGCGACCGTGCCCAGTGAAGATGCGCAGAAGGCAGCCGCGGATGCTAAGGGTGAACCGCACAGCGCAGATGTTGAAGCGCGAACCCCCGTAAAGCCGCAAGATGATACGCCCGCACCGGAGCCAAGGGTTGAAGAGGCACCTAGGGCGCCGCGCCAACGCCGTGCGGTGCGGACACAGGGCGTCGATACCCGCGCCGCCGGTGAGAAGCGTGAGCAGGCCGCCAAGGCAGCGCAGGCGGTGCAGTCGCAGCAGGTGCCTCCCTCCGGAGACGATGCCACGGCTGTCTCCGCAGAGCCGCCACGCAAGACCTCGGCGCTATCCCTTGATGAGATAGTGCTGCCAGAGGAGCACGTGCCTTCGAAGGCTGTTGCGCGGCCACAGAGAAGGCGCGCTGTCGTGACGGGGCCGCTTGACACTAGGAAAGCGGCACCTAGGGCAGCGCAGTCCAAGGAGACCAATCCTGAGGAATCGCAGGCGAAGGAAGAGTCCGCGCGGGAAGCCGTGCGCGACCTCTTCGAGAGCTTTGAGGCGTAACGTGCGCAACTACACACGTGTAATTGCTTCCTTTGGGCCCGGCTAGGTTGCCGCTTGGACTGGGTTTCAGTTAGATTTACTAGTCGGCACTCACGTGTCGTAATGAAGATTTTTCCGATTAGAGATGAGCAGAACGTGGTCTACGCGATTGTGAAGGCTGGCGGCCATCAGGACAAAGTGGCTGTCGGCGACGTTGTCGTTATTGACAAGGTCGAAGCTGAAGTCGGAGAGACCCTTGAGCTTGAGCCGGTCATGATTGTTGACGGCGAAACCGCTCTGGTCGGCTCCGATAAGCTGAAGGGCAAGACCGTCAAGGTTGAGGTAATTGGTGACGCAAAGGGTCCGAAGATCCGCATCATCAAGTACAAGAACAAGACGGGCTACCGTAAGCGTCTGGGACACCGTCAACCGCTGACAGTGGTTGAGGTCAAGGAAATCGGCTAAGCGCCACCAGCGGGATTTTAGGGAGTATCGAAGATGGCATCAAAGAAGGGCGTTGGCTCTACTCGTAACGGCCGCGACTCGAACGCTCAGCGCCTTGGCGTGAAGCGCTTCGGTGGCCAGTATGTTTCGGCAGGTGAGATTCTGGTCCGCCAGCGGGGAACCAAGTACCACCCCGGCCACAATGTTGGCCGCGGCAAGGACGACACGTTGTTTGCCCTGATCGACGGAAACGTTGAGTTCGGGAACATTCACGGTCGCCGCGCTATCAGCGTTGTCGAAGCTGCCTAAGGGCGTTCGCAACACTGAAGTAAACGCAGAGGGGACATCCGGGTACGGGTGTCCTCTTTCGCATATCTGGGACAATGTGGGTAGTTGAGGGCGGCTGGGGGAGAAAATGGCTGATTTTGTGGATAGAGCGAAGATTAGCGTCATGGCGGGAAGTGGTGGCCATGGCGTGTCCTCGGTGCTGCGTGAGAAGTTCAAGCCGCTGGGCGGCCCAGATGGGGGTAACGGTGGACGCGGTGGGTCCGTGATTGTGCGGGCAACCGACCAGGAAACCACGCTGCTGTCCTACCATCACCGCCCCCACCAGAAGGCCGAAAACGGTAAGCAGGGCGCAGGAGCGCTACGCCACGGAAAGAACGCTGAGGACCTGATCCTGCCGGTCCCCGTCGGAACGGTCGTGAAGGCCAAGGATGGTGAGCTGCTGGCGGACCTGTCTTCGGATGGCGCCGAAGTGGTGGTGGCTGAGGGCGGAAGGGGCGGACTTGGCAACGCCGCCCTCGCCAATAGAGCGCGCAAGGCGCCCGGGTTCGCCCTACTTGGGGAGCCGGGGGAGGAAGCGGAGGTCGTCCTCGAACTGAAGTCGATCGCTGACGTCGCCTTGGTTGGCTACCCGTCGGCAGGGAAGTCTTCGCTGATCGCGGCCATGTCGGCGGCGCGCCCGAAGATCGCGGACTACCCGTTCACCACGCTGGTTCCGAACTTGGGTGTCGTGGACGCGGGTGGGCAACGGTATACGATCGCGGACGTGCCGGGCCTGATCCCGGGCGCGTCGGAGGGCAAAGGGTTGGGGCTGGACTTCCTGCGCCACATTGAGCGGTGCTCAGTGATTGCTCACGTGATCGACACGGCCTCGTTTGAGGTGGAGCGTGACCCGCTGCGCGACCTCGACACGATTGAGGCTGAACTGGCCGCTTACCAGGGTGACCTCGGTGAGATAGAGGGGTACGTTCCCCTTGCGGAGCGCCCTCGTGTCGTCATTTTGAACAAGATCGACATCCCTGACGGCCGCGACCTAGCGGACATGGTTCGCGATGATTTGAAGGCGCGCGGCGTGCCCGTGTTTGAGGTTTCTGCGGTGTCTCATGAGGGGCTGAAGGAACTGTCCTATGCGCTCGCAGGGATCGTGGAGGAGAACCGGGTGGCACCATCGGAAGAGGAGGAGGCGCGTGTCGTCATTCGCCCTCGTTCCGTTGGGCGTGGGACCAGCCCGGTGACGGTGAACAAGATCCAGTACGGCGGGGAGATGGTCTACCAGGTGCGTGGGCGCAAACCGGAGCTGTGGGTCAAGCAGACCAACTTCGGCAACGATGAGGCGGTGGGCTACCTGGCTGACCGGTTGGCGTCGGCCGGCGTGGAGGATGAGCTGCTGAAGGCGGGTGCGATGCCCGGCGACCCGGTGGTTATTGGTGAGGTCGAGGGCGGAATAGTGTTCGACTGGGAGCCGTCGATTGGGACGGGCGCGGAGCTGCTTGCGGGCCGCGGTGAGGACCCGCGGTTGTATGAGCGTACGCGTGCCACGCGCAGGGAGCGTCGGGATGCATACTTGGATTCGATGGATGCGAAGGAGGCAGCCCGACAGGAGCTCCGCGATGAGGCGGCGCAGGGGCTGTGGACGGACCCGGGGGAGGACTGATGACGGCAGTAACCATGGGCGCTGGCGTTGGCGCGATGAAGCGGCGTCGGCGCATCGGGATCATGGGCGGAACGTTTGATCCGATCCACCATGGGCACCTCGTTGCAGCGTCGGAGGTGATGAACAAGTTTGGCCTGGAGCAGGTCGTGTTCGTGCCGACGTTGACGCAGCCGTTTAAGGCGGAGCGTGAGACGACGGAGGCGGAGCACCGGTATTTGATGACGGTAATCGCTACTGCTTCGAACAACAGGTTCACTGTGTCACGCGTTGACATTGAACGCGGTGGTCTGACCTACACCTATGACACGCTGCGCGACTTGCGGGCGCTGGAACCGGACGTGGAGTGGTACTTCATCACTGGGGCGGATGCGCTGCATGGCATCTTGAACTGGAAGCACAGCGATGAACTGTTTGAGTCCGCGCACTTCGTTGGCGTGTCTAGGCCGGGGCACAAGCTGGATATGGAAGGTCTGCCGGAGGGACGTGTGTCGTTGATTGAGGTGCCCGCGATGGCGATTTCGTCTACCGACTGCCGCCGACGTGTCGCGGCGGGGGAGCCTATTTGGTATTTGGTGCCGGACGGCGTGGTCCAGTACATCGACAAGTACGGGTTGTATAGGTAGGAGCTGTGCTGCGGGTCTGGTTCGCAGGCGCCGTTTCTAAGCCGGTAGCGAGGCAGATGAGCGCCAACCCGGATTTCCCGATACTGTTACTTGCAACTCACTTAACCCATTGCTTTGAGGAGCCCAATGACACTGACCCCTGAAACCACCGCCCTGCTCAACGCTGCGGCCGCTGCGGCCGCGGATGCCTTAGCCGAAGAGATTGTCGCCATAGACGTCACCGGCCGGCTTCCATTTAATGACGCGTTCTTGATTTGTACGGCAGATAATCCGCGGCACTTGCGGGCGGTGCGCTCCGGGATCGCGGAGGACGTTCGGAAGAAGACAGGTCGGTCCCCGGAGCACGTGGAGGGGGATGAGGACTCTGAGTGGGTGCTCATTAATTACGGCGACGTGGCCGTGCACGTATTCCTTGGGGAGGCGCGCGGGTACTACTCCCTAGATAAGTTGTGGGGGAGCGCGCCACGGGTGGATGTTTCGAAGGTGGCGGCGTAGGGGTTGGTTGACCACTGAGTGCCCGTATTGTGCGTCGACACAGTTGTCGGGGCACGCGACACCGCGTGGGTTTCTCCTGAACGTTGATGAGGTCCCGCGGAACATGCCACCTCTGGATGTGCGCTCTGCCGACACGTATGCGCCCGCCGGGACGCCGTGGGTCCAGGTACCGGCAGAGCCTTAGCGGGAAGCAGGGCCACGGCGAGGGCGCCGAACCCGAGGGTCCGTGGCTCGCGGGCTATGCGGCTGACTATAGGTCTTTCTAAGTGTGGCGGCATGGTGGAAGGGCGCGGCGGCACAGTTGGAGCATCTCTACAGCGTTGAGATGCCGTGTCAGAGAGCCGATTTAACTGGCTCTTCTGTACGGTGCGATGGCGGCGGGAATGGTGGACGATTGGGTGACATCCAGGGCGTGGTCTTCGGTACCTTGCTGCCGCTTGCGGCCATGGTGATTCTGGTGATCA